>CALDQK010000061.1 GCA_937911525.1 uncultured bacterium | reverse complement strand
GTCCCAGACCGCGCTCCTTCCAGGTGTGCGCGAAGATCTCCTTGGCGCTGCGGGTCCAGCCGTCGGTCAGGACGACCACGGGCTTGCGCCAGATCGCGCGCCGACCGCTGAACAGGCCCAGGATCGCGCGGACCACCCAGCTCGAGCCGCCGCGGCCGCGCACGTCGAGGACCAGCGAGTCGGCCTCGCGCAGGGGGCCCTGCAGGGCGCGACGCGTGATCCGGTAGATCTCGGGGTGAATGAAGTGAGGCAGCGAGATCACGCCGATCGTGCTCTCGCCGACCTGCTCGAGGCGCACCGACTCGCGGGCCGACTGGATCAGCGAGAAGGGCTTGGGCTCGAGCGTCTTGGTGGCGAGGGGACCGCCCTCGCTGGCGCGGACGCGGAAGGCCAGCTTCTGGCCGGCCTCGACGCGCAGCGAGAAGGAGTGCGGACCCGGGAGCCCGGGGTCGTGCCCGCCGTCGACCAGGAGCGGGCTCTGGGCCGGCGCCTGGCCGTCGATCGCGAGCACCTCGTCGCCGTCCTGCAGGCCGGCGAGGGCCGCCGGGCTGGCGAGGGCCACGCCGGCCACGTAGTAGCGGCCCTCGATCAGGGCCAGCTCGCAGCCCGCCTTGACCGCGGGCTGGTTGCGGAACTCCTGGGCGAGCTCGCGCCGCCACACGTCGTTCTCGAGCAGGGCCAGGTGGCTGACCTTCAGCTCACCGAGCATCTCGTTGATCACGCGGTGGACCTCGAGCGGGTCGCTCAGGCCGCGCGCCTTGGTCAGCGCTCGCTCGAGGGACTGGTCCCAGCCCTTCTCGCGCAGGAGCGACTTGTCGAAGAAGTGTCGCTCGACCATTCGCCAGGCGTCGCGGACCACGTGCTCGGGTCCGAGCAGGTCCAGCACCTCCTGACCGCGATCAGGGCCGAGTCCGCCGCGGGCGCGGGGGCGGAGCTGAGCCTCGGCGGGCTGGGCCAGGAGCAAGAGGGCCAGGAGCGCGCTGGTGAGCGCGGAGAGGCGAATCCGGGACATGGGGTTCCTCGTTCTGCCCTTCTTTACGCAGCCCAGCCCCTTCCGTTGGTCACGGGCGTGTCAGCTCGACCCCGTGGAAGTCGGCCTGGAGCTCCGCAACCAGGGCGTGCCCCTCGACCGTGGCCCGGGCTGGCAGCTCCGAGGCTGCTAGCTCGCTGGGCAGCCGCTCGAGGCGCTCCTCGCTCCAGGCCCGGAGCTCCTCGTAGGAGACCTCGCCGGCGCGGATCGAGCGCAGCCAGGCTGCGTCCGGGCGGCGCACCACCAGGGCGCCCTCGCGGACCAGCTCCTCGCACTGGCTCAGGAGCCGGCAGGCGTGCATGGCGGACTTGGTGTCGAAGCCGAAGCGCTCCTCCAGCGCCAGCCGGCGCGGGTTGCGGCGGCTGCGCCAGTCGGCGAACTCGCGCCAGCGCTTGTGAGCGGCCCGGTAGGCGGCGCGGGCCTCCTCGTCGGGGAAGCGCGGGTTGCCCTGGGGCCCGGGCTGAGCGCCGAAGTCGGCGGGCGTCACCTCGGGCGGGGGCTGATCCGCCCGCCAGCGGCGGTGCTTCTCGAGCCGCTGCCAGTTGGCCCGCGCGAAGCCGAGCAGGCGCTCCCCGAGGCGGCGCGAGAGGAAGCCTGGGCCCTCGGCGCGGAGGCGATCGCCCCAGCGCGTGGTGTGGAGCACGTCGGCCGGGTCGACGAAGAGCTGCTCGACCACGTTGGGCGCGCCCTCGAGGGCCAGGCGCACGAACTTGGCCAGGGCGACGGTCTCCTCGTCGCCCTCCTCCTCGTGGTGCTGCTCGAAGGTCTCGAGGCCGAGCAGGTAGTCGAGGGGCGGGACGCACACCCCGCGCAGGTCCTCGTCGCTCTGGGGGGTCTCGAGGCCGTAGGCCCGGCTGCCGACGCGCACGAGCAGGATTCGGTTGGTGTGCCAGAAGCTCATGGCGGAGGGACCCGGTCGGGGTGAAGTCCCAACTCTTCGGAAGACCCTGTCTTCGCAGGACTTGGTTCGGGGCTCAAGTCGGACCGGGCCGGCGCCCGAAGAGGAGAGAGAACAAGGAACCAGGGGGAACGTGGTGAACGAAGAGATCCTGAGCGACGCCGAGTGGGACGCGGAGATCAAGGCTGCTATGCGTGAGATCCGGCAGGCGGAGTACCGCCGCCAGAAGGAGCGCTACACGGCAAGTCCTTGGATCGTCTAGGACGGACCGTCCAGGACTCAGACGCACGCACACGACCGGAGGCCCCTGCCAGAGGCGGGGGCCTCTGGCTTGTACGGTAGGCTTCCGCCATGGCATGGACGCCCTGGAGAAAGATCGGCGACCGGATCGCGTGGTATGTGGACCACTGCCTGCGGATCCCGGTCTGCTACGAGCTCTCGCTCGCGAGCCCCTACGACCAGGCGGAGCCCGAGGTCGTGTTCGTGGGCGCCGCGATCAGCGAGGCGAGCGAGCTCGAGCGCTTCGACAAGGGGGAGCACCCCTGCCAGGCGCAGGCCGAGCAGGCGATCGCCAACGACCTCGCGGTCTACTACCGCGCGCGTGGAGCCCCGAGCCTCGAGCAGGCGCAGGCCTTCCGCGACGAGGTGCTCGCCGAGCGCGACGGATTGGCTTGGTTGAGCTGAGCTAGCTCTTGGCCGGCTCGGCGTCCTCGACGACGTCGTTCAAGCCGCGCTTGAACTCGTTGACGCTCTTGCCGAGGTTCCGCATGGTCGAGGGCAGCCGGCTGCCGAAGATCAGCAGGGCCACGATCAGGATGACGATGAGCTCAGGTCCGCCGATGGGCATGACACACCTCCCTTGGACTTAGGAGAGAGCACGTCGGGGACCGCTCGCGCTGAAGCTGTGGCCTAAGGACTTAGCTCGGCTACTGGGTCCTCAGGGCGAGAACGAGGTGCGCGTCGTCCCGGGATGGTCTCGCGGGATGAGCCGCTTCGCCGACCTACCCGAGCAGCCGCTGCAGGACCTCCGCCAGGTGCTGATACTCGCTCAGGTCGTTGTAGGCCTGCGCGGAGATCCGCAGGACGCGCTCGCCGGCGAAGCGGAACACGGGGACCTCGACCCCGGCCTGCTCGCGCAGGGCGGTCTGGAGCGGCTCGGGGGTCCCGGGAGCGAGCTCTGGCGGCTCGCCGGGCAGGATCACGGCGCCCAGGTTGCCGATCATGTCCTCGGGCGCGGGGGGGGCGACGTCGAGCGCCTCGCAGAGCAGGCGCCGCGCGGCCAAGGCGAGCT
>CALDQK010000060.1 GCA_937911525.1 uncultured bacterium | reverse complement strand
CGACGCGGCCCGAGCCGTAGCGGCGCGGGCGGAGCGAGACCTGCAGCCCGCGCGGCAGGAAGCGGACCTGAGGCGAGTCGAGGTTCGCCCGCAGCGGGCTCCAGAGCACCGCGTTCTGCTCGAGCAGCGAGACCTCGGTCCACGAGCCGCTGCGGGTGCGAAAACGCGAGGGAGGCTGGACGCGCTTCAGCCGCGGCAGAGCCCGCTGCAGCGCGTCGCCGGCGAGGTCGAGCTGATCGGGCTCGAGCTCGACCCACTCCACGCTGAGGTCCATCGGCTGATTGCGCCAGGCCTCGAGGTCGGCCAGGAGCCCGCGCAGCTCGTCGGCGGCGCCGTGCTCCTGGACGAAGTGGAGCTGATCCCAGGCGAAGAGCGCCCAGGTGCCCTCCTTCCAGGACTTGCCGCGCAGGGCTGCCCGTCGGCGCGCGAGCTCGGGCGGGGGGATCGGGACCCAGCGCTCGCCCACGCCGCTCGGCGCCTGCGTCACGATCTGGCGCCCGAAGCCGATCGAGCTCGTGTCGTTGCTGACCTTGTTCAGGCGCTGGCGCGTCCACTCGGTCTTGAGGCCGCTGAGGATGTTGCTCGTGCGCCCGCCCAGCATGTTGCTGCCGAAGAAGGGGATCGCGGCGCTCTGCTGGGCCTCGAGGCTGGGCGGCGCCGCGCGGGCGCTCCCCTCGGGCATGGCGATCCTCACGACGCTCAGCTCGCGCCCGCGCCCGAGCTCGAGGCGCGGCCCGGCGCCCTGGCTCCAGGTCGCGCGGACCAGCGCGTAGACCGTCTGCCCCGGCGCCAGGCCGGGCACGGCGGCGACGAGCGCCCAGCGCCCCGAGCGCACCTCGAGCTGGCCCCGCAGGCCGAGCTGGCGTTGGCGAATCAGCTCCAGCTCGACCTCCTCGGCGCCCTCGGAGGTGGCGAAGCTGGCCTTGGCTCTGCGGCTCGGCGCGTGGGCGCTCTGCTCGGCGAGCTCCAGCTTGACCACGCCGACGTCCCCGCGCGCCCCGAGCCAGCAGGTGGCGTGCAGCGCGAGTCCGCCCTCGATCGACTCCTGCTCGAGCCGAAAGCGCTCGTCGCGAACGCGAGCGACCTTGACCACGGGTCGCTGGGAGGTCTCGATCCGGCGCGAAGCCTGCAGCCCAGGGGTCAGACGCAGACGCTGCCGCACGAGCACCTGCGCCTCGACCTCGCCCGCCACGATCCGCTCGGCGAGGGCGCCCGGGTCGCGGCCGAGGGGCAGCTTCTGCGAGCCCTCTACGACGAGCAGGTCCAGCGCGATCCGTCGGGTGGCCTCGGCCTGGAGCGCCGCGAGGTAGCGCCGGACGACCGCGAGCTGGGCCGGCTCGGCCTCCACGCTCAGCACGGTCCCGTGACTCTCGACCGAGCTCGAGGCGCCCTGCAGCTCGCGCAGCAAGAGCCTCAGGGTCGAGGCCGCGTCGACGCGCCCGCACTCGTAGAGGGGACCTAGGTCGAAGCGCTCACGCTCGCGAGAGGTCCGCTCGCCCTCCTCGCTCGTGGGGGTGGAGGGGCTCGGCAAGGCCGCTCCTCCGCCCAGGGCGAAGTCCAAGGCCGCGGGCGGCGGCGCTGGCTCAGGGGCGGCTTGGCAAGCCAGGAGGGGGAGGACCCCCAGGAGGAGCAGGGGGCGGACTCGGTCGGTGGTGTGCATGACTCGTCTCAGTGCGGAGCGCGCGCGCGCGACCTTGAGGTCGACGGGTCATGTAGGAGTCACGCGGATCGTTTGGTTTCGTCAACGAACGAAGCGAGCCAGCAGCGGGCTTCGCTGCTGGCTCGTCTCGACCGGGCGCTCCCTGCTCTACTCGAAGCGAACCGCGTCGACGATCACGCTGTCGTTGAAGCCGCCGCGGTCGACCAGGAACAGGTCCAGCGCGCGGGCAGCGCGGAAGTTGACGCCGTTGGCGCTCCCGCTGGCGAAGAAGTCCGCGAGGTCGACGTGAACATCCACGAAACGATCGAGGGGGGTCAGGCCGGTGTATTCGGGCAGCAGGCCGCCCTGCCCCGGCTCCCAGACGCGATACCAGGAGGTGCCGCCCGAGCCGTCGATCATGCGCAGCCAGACGCCCACGTCGCTGTAGCCCTGCGAGCCGGTCTGAGCCATCCGCATCACGACGCGGGTGTGGCGGCTGAGGTCGAGGGCGCTGTCGCTGGCCATGCGCCAGATCCCGACGTCGTCGGTCGGAGTCAGGACCACGTGGCGCAGGCCCAGGGTGGGCAGGTCGCCGACCGAGGGGTAGGTGTCGCGCTCGCGGCGGCGCATGCTGGCGACGTAGTTGCTGCCCTGCTCGTTG
>CALDQK010000059.1 GCA_937911525.1 uncultured bacterium | reverse complement strand
CGCGCATGCCGCGCTCGCCGCCGCGCTGACCGCGCATGCCGCGCTCGCCGCCGCGCTCGCCGCCGCGCATGCCGCGCTCGCCGCCGCGCATGCCGCGCATGCCGCGCATGCCGCGCATGCCGCGCATGCCGCGCATGCCGCGCTCGCCGCCGCGCTGACCGCGCATGCCGCGCTCGCCGCCGCGAGCGCCGAACTGACGCAGGCGCTGACGGAGGGGGCTCATGCCGCGCTGGCCACGCTGGCTGCGCCGCTGCATGAAGAAGTTGCGCAGGCGGCTGAAGAGGCCGCCGCGGCTGCGCTGGGCGCTGCAGTTGCGCTGGGCGCCGCGCTGACCCCAGCCGCGCTGGTTGCGCTGGTTGCGCTGACCCCAGCCGCGCTGGCCGCGCTGGGCGCCGCGCTGACCCCAGCCGCGCTGGTTGCGCTGGCCGCCGCGGCGCATGCCGCGCTGGCTGCGGCGGTCGCGTCGGTCGGGGCGCATGCGTCGCCTGCGGTCGTCAGCGATCTCCTCGGCGGGCTGGTAGGCGGACTCCACCCAGGAGGGCAGGAGGGGAGCGGCGGGGGCGGCGGGGAGCGCCGCGCCCAGGCCGCCGGGGCAGGACAAGAGGCCAGCGGCCAGGAGGTTCACGAGGGTCAGGGTCATTGGGGACTCCAGTTGGCAGGGACTACCCCTTACGCCAACCAGGGCGCGTCGGGACAGACAGGGAAAGGTGGGAGGGGCGGGCGCCCCGTTGATCAGTCGTTGGTGGGCGGTGCGGGCGGCTGCTCGGGCGCTGGCTGCTCGGGCGCTGGCTGCTCGGGCGCTGGCTGCTCGGGCGCCGGGCGCTCGGCGTCTGGGGCAGGGCCCTCCTCGCCGCGGCGCTCCGGCCCTTCAGGGCGAGCCGGGTCCTGGGGACCCTGGGGGCCCCGGCGCTCGCCGAAGCTCGGGCGCCGCTCACCCCGGGGGCCGCGCTCTCCCTGGCGACCGAAGCCCGGCCGACGCTCGGGGCGTTCGCCGAAGCGTCCGTCCCAGCGGCCGCGGCGCTCTTCGCGCTTGCCGGCCTCGTCCTGGGGGCCACGGCGTCCGCGGCCCCAGCTGCGGCCGCCGCGCTTGTCGCCGCCGCGCGCCCAGGGGGGGCCGTGCCGACGGTGCTCTCGCTTGAGCGCCTCGAAGCGCTCGAGCTGGGCAGGGGTCAGGATCGCGCGGATCTCCTCTTCGCTCTGCTGGTGCAGGGCGCGCATCTTCTCCCTGAGCGGCTGGAAGACGGCGTGCATGCGCTTGCGGGTCTCGAGGAGCGAGGTCTGGACGGCCTTGACCTGCTCGGGGGTCAGGGCGAGCTCCGTGGTCAGGTGGGAGACCATGCGCGCGCTGCGGTCGCGACCGCCGCGGCGGCCGCGGCGGCGAGCGCGCGAGTCCACAGGGGCGGTGTCGGCCCGGGGGGGGAGGGCGCTGGTCGCGACCGGGGCCGTCCCGCTCACCTCAGGGGCGTCGTCGCTGGAGGTGTCCTCAGCGTCGTCCTGGGCGTCGTCGCTGGAGCTCTGGGCCGCGGGCGCCGCGGCGAAGAGGCTGCGGTCGGCGGCGACGCCGAGCAGGAAGCCGATCACGATATTGGCGCCGCAGAGGGCGGCGATCAGGGCGCGGGCGCGCATATCACTCCTCCTCGCTGGGCAGCAGCCAGAGGCCCTGGCTGAGGGTGGGCCGGAGGGCAGCCAGGGACTGCTCGGGACTGGAGAGGGCCAGCTCCTCGGGGGTCAGGGCAGGCTGCTGGGCGGTCTGTGCGGACTGGGGGTTCTGTGTGGTCTGGGCCTGAGGGGTCTGGGTGGTGCGCTTTGGGGTGGGGCGCGCGCTGGGGGCCTTGCTGGCGACGGTCGGGCTGGCCGGGTCGTGACCCGGCTGGCTGACCCAGAACACGAGCCCGCCCGAGACGAGCAGGGCCGCGGCCGAGGCGATCAGGCCCTGGCGGGCCAGGCGCTCGGCCTCGCGCCAGAACAGGCGCTCGGCGCCCGCGGCGCCCTGGACCTGGGCCAGGACGCGCTCGGCGAGGCCGGCGGGGGGCTGGGGGCGCTCCTGGCGTAGCAGGTCGAGGACCTCGTCCTCGTGCTCTGGCGGCAGGTCGTTATCGAGGCTCACTGGACTCCCTCCACCCAGGAGCCGAGCTCCTGGCGCAGGGTTTGGCGGGCGCGCGCCATGCGCGACTCAGCGGTCGGCCGGCGAATGCCCAGGGTCTGTGCGATCTCCGCATAGGAGAGGCCTTCGTAGACGCGCAGGACCACCACGGCGCGCTGGTGGTCGGGGAGCTTGGCGAGGGCCTCGTCGATCGCGATCTGCTTCTCGCTCCGCTCGATTCCGCTCGGGCCGGGCGCGTCGCCGCTGGGGTCGTGGTCGCCGAGCCGGCCGAGCCAGCTCCAGCGGCGCCGCTTGCGCAGCCGCTGCAGCGCGACCCGGTTCGCGATCCCATAGACCCAGGTCTTGAGCGCCGAGCGCCCCTCGAACCGGCCGATCGCTTCCAGCGCTCGCATGAAGGTCTCTTGGACCACGTCGTCTGCCTCGTCCCTGCCCACCATGCCGCTCGCGACGCGGTGGACACCCTCGGAATACATGTGCACCACACTGGCGAAGGCCGCCTCGTCCCCCGCCTGCAGCCGCGAGACGAGGTCCGACTCGCTCGTCGGGTCGCTCGCGGTCTCGTCCCTCGATGCGTCGTTCATCTCGGGATCGCCGGGGAATCTGGCCAGTCGCGTCTCAGGTTGGGCTTCGAGAGCCGCCACCACGAGCGCTCCTCCTCCTCTGGTGCTCGACCTCTGGGTTCCCGCCCACGGCAAAAGCATCCCTCCGAAGAGAGGCGTTCGAACAAATCTAGATATTGCAGCGGGTTAGCGGCTATGGTCACCAGAGCGCCGGCGTCGGGGTGGCTGCCCTCGATCCTAGTCCGGAATCCGACGCTGGAGCTTGGCGCATACAGGTTTCATTATGAGCCCCGTGAACCCCGGGAAGAAGAGCACCGGCCCCCTCCCGCCGATCGTCCCCTCGGAGCGTCCCGGCCCCGTGGGCGGCAAGCGGGACCGCAATCGACGCGAGCGGACCCGGGCCCTGCTCGAGGCTGCCCTCGACCTCTTCCTCGAGGAAGGGATCGAGGCCGTCACGATCGAGGCGATCGCCAAGGCAGGCGGGGTCGCCAAGGGCAGCTTCTACCGCTACTTCCGCGACAAGCTGCAGCTCGTGGAGGCCCTGATCGAGCCGGTGGTCAACGACACCCTGCAGGCCTTCGAGCGCTGTCGGGAGGCGCTGGAGCGCTCCAGCATGGCGCGGGACGAGGTCAACGCGGCCTATATCGCCTTCGGGTTGGCCCTGGGGGGGATCGTCGAGCGCCACCCGCGCCTGGCGCGGCTCTACCTGCTCGAGAGCCGCGGCGCCCCGCGCGGCGCGCGGGAGCCCTTGGTCCGGCTGGCCTCCCTGATCGCGGCCGGCGCGATCCAAATGACCGAGATGGCGCAGGGCTACGACCTGCTGCGCGACGTGGACCCCAGGGTCAGCGCGTTGGCCTCGGTCGGGGCGATCGAGCGCCTGCTGGCGGCCAGCCTCGACGGGGACCTCGACCTCGACGCCGAGCGGGTGACCCGCGACCTGATCACGATCTTCCAAGAGGGCCTGCGCCCCGAGGAGGGCTGAGCACGTGCCGCGCCTGATGGCCGCCGTCTACGACCGCTTCATGGAGCGCAGCGAGCGCGCCGGCCTCGGCGCGTGGCGCGGCGAGCTCCTCGCGGAGCTGGGCGGACGCGTGCTCGAGCTGGGCGCGGGGACCGGGGTCAACCTGGCGCACTATCCCGCGGAGCTCGAGCGCTTGATCCTGACCGAGCCCGACCCGCACATGCTGCGTCGCCTGGTCGCGCGGGCCCGCGACCTGCGCCCGGACACCGAGGTCGTCGGCGCCGGCGCCGAGCGCCTGCCCTACCCCGACGAGAGCTTCGACGCGATCGTCACGACCCTCGTGCTGTGCACGGTCGGCGACCCCGACGCGGCCCTGTCGGA
The DNA here is from genome assembly GCA_937911525.1 of uncultured bacterium. Taxonomy (GTDB): domain Bacteria; phylum Planctomycetota; class J058; order J058; family J058; genus NORP233. The sequence goes on along the minus strand of CALDQK010000059.1, from coordinate 21,469 downwards.
AGCGGCGCGCCTGCTGCGCCCCGGCGGGCGGCTCCTCTTCGTCGAGCACGTGGCCAGCCCTGACCCCTCGGCGCGCCGCTGGCAGGGCCGGATCGAGCCGGTGTGGCGGCACGTGGCTGGCGGCTGCCGCCTGACCCGCGACCCGCGTCAGCGCATGCGCGAGCTGGGCTTTCGGCTCGAGCGCTGTGAGGAGGACCGCCTCCCGCGTTCGCCCTTCTTCGTGCGCCCGGCGATCCGCGGCGTCGCCCTCAAGCCGTGAGCGAGGCCGAGTCGGAGCGCGGGGGAGGTCGCTGGCGCCGAGGTGCCAGGATCGCCTTCCTGCTGCTGAGCGCTCCCACGCTCCTGGTCGCCGCCCTCTACGCGGTGCTCTACCTTCAGCCGGGCCACGAGCCGACTCCCGGAGCGCTGCCCGCCGCGGCCAGCGTCACGAGCGCGGCCCTGGCCTGGCCCAAGCAGGGCAAGAACCAGTGCGGGGCCTACAGCCTGGCCCTCGCGCTCCGGGTCTACGGGCACGAGGCCGAGGGCGCGGACCTCGTCGACGTGGTCAGCCACCGGCTGAGCTGGTCCGAGGCCCTCTCGGGGACCCTGCCCTGGAAGATCCAGGGCGAGCTCTCCCGGCGCCGCCTGACCCGCGAGACCTTCACCGCCGCGGGTCACCCTGCCCAGGATCGGCTAGGCCCCGTGCGCGCTCACCTCGCGGCGGGGGCGCCGGTCCTGCTCCTGATCGAGAGCGAGCGCGGCTCGCAGCACTACGTGCTGGCCCTGGGCTACTCGTCTGCGGGGCTGGACCTCTACGACCCCAACTTCACGCCCGATCCGGCGCGGCCTGAGGTGACGCTGGACGACAACGGGGAACGGCCGGGGAATCGCACCCTGAGCGAGGCGAGGGTGCTGGAGCTCTGGTCGCGCGGCGGCGGGGGCGGCCTCTACCGCTGGTGGTATCTGCCGGTGCGTTCGCTCAGCTAAGAAGGCTCTAACCATGGCTTCGGCGCCTGGAGGCGCGGCCAAGGGTAGAATCCCGCCCCGTGAATGAGGCCATCGACCCAAGCGACTCGACCCAGCCCGCGCCGACCAAGCCGGCGCAGCGCGCAGACCAACGTCGCCAGCGGCGACGGCGGCGCTTCGCCCTCGTGGTGGTGATCCTCGCCATCACGCTGCCTGCTGCTGCGGGGGAAGTCTTCGTCCGCTGGCGCTATCCGATCGTCGACCCCCGGCCCTACTTCAACCCGGGGATCTATCGCTCCGAGCCGCCGCCGGTCTCGTGGGAGCTCTTGCCCAACTACGTGGGGCAGTACCACCAGCAAACCACGCCGGTCAAGGTGACCACCAACGAGCTGGCCATGCGGGACCCGCCGCTCACCGACGCCCGGCGCGGCGCCAAACGACGGGTGCTCCTCCTGGGCGACTCGGTCACCTTTGGGCGAGGCGTGGCGGACGAGGACACCTTCGCGCGGCGGCTGGAGGAGGTGCTCCCCGGGAGCGCCGTGTTCAACGCCGGGGTCTCGGGCTACGACACGCGCCAGGAGCTGCACCGCCTGCTGAGGGTCGGCCCCGAGATCAAGCCCCACCTCGTGGTGCTCGGCTGGTATCGCAACGACGTGATCGTGCCGAGCAACGCGGTGGCGGCCAAGGTGTTCGAGGGCTACCTCGTGCCCCTCGACTCGACCAAGGAGGACTTCCTCCGTTGGAAGTCGCGCTACGTCGACCACACGCACAACCCGGCCGACTGGAGCGCCCTGGTTCGCCTGCTGCGGATTCAGGTCAAGAACTGGCGCACCAAGAGCAAGCTCGAGCGGCGGGCCGATCGGGACGAGGTCGTCAGCCGCGAGGACGGCGGCTACCAGCGCTGCCTGAAGGCGATCGGCGAGATCAAGGCCTGGTGCGATCAGAACGACGCTCGCTTCGTGGTGTTCCTCTTCCCTGCGCGTGAGCACGTCGAGGTCGAGGCCGAGGTCGAATACCGGAAGCTCCTGGCCGAGGATCTGAGCGCGCTCGACGTGACCCTGCACGACCTGCACGAGCCCTGGCGCAAGCACTGGGCCGAGACCCAGCAGACCCTCTACTTGCCCCGCGATCGCTGCCACCCCAACGAGGCGGGGCATCGTCAGGCCGCGGCCTGGATCGCCGAGCGCTGCGAGGCGCTCCTCCCGGCCAACTGAGCGCGAGCCGCCGCGCGTGGGCCGTCGCAAGAAGGAGGACCTGCCCGACGACCCGCGGGGTCCAGCGAGCTGGCCCTTGTGGTTCGGGCTGCGGGGGCTCTCCTGGGTGTTCTGCCTGCTGCCCTGGCCGGTCCTGCGCGGGCTGACCTTGCCGCTGGTCGCGGTGTTCTACGCCGTGACGCTTTGGCGGGAGGAGCGCCAGAACCGGCGGCGACGCGGGGTCCTGCGCAACATGCGGATCGCCTTCGGCGACGAGCTCGACGCGGCCGGGAGGCGGCGACTCTGCTGGCGCTACTGCGATCACGGCGCGCTCTTGATCTGCGAGTTCCTCCGCTTGCCCTTGCTGGACCGGCGTCGGCTGCCGCGCCGGATCGACCTCAGCGAGGTCCAGCCGGTGCTCGAGCTGTACCGTCAGGGAGGAGGGCTGATCTGCGCCACGGGTCACTTCGGCAACTGGGAGATGCTCGGCTACGGGGCGGGCTACCTGCTGCCCCTGCTCTCGCTGGCGCGCCCCTTCCCCGAGCCCGGGTTGCAGCGCTTCTTCTACGAACGGCGCCGGCGGAGCGGGGCCCGGGTGCGAAGCAAGTTCGGGGGCCTGTGGCCCCTGCGCAAGGCGCTCAAGCGGGGGGAGGCGGTCGGGTTGAACATGGACGAGAACCTGCGCCGCGGCGGGCTCTTCGTCCCCTTCTGCGGCGTGCTGGCCTCGACCAACCCCAGCGCGGCGATCCTGCAGCGCAACACCGGGGCGCCGATCGTGGTGATCACCTGCCCGCGGGTCGGCCCGGAGCGCTTCCGGCTGCGGGTGTGGGACGTGATCCAGGCCGAGCCCGAGCGCCCCGCCGCCGAGGAGCGCGAGCGCGTCACGGCGCGGATCGCCGCCGCCTTCGAGCGCGGCCTGCGGGAGTATCCCGAGCAGTGGCTGTGGGCGCTGAGGCGCTGGGAGACCCGGCCCGAGGGGGAGCGGGAAGGGGAGCTGCCAGAGAGGATCGGGTAGCGGACTGCAGTCTGAGCACGGCTACCCCTCGACGCGCCTAGCCGCCTCCGCTGACTCCCCTCCAGTCGTCCGCCAGCGTCCGTCCTCTCCCACGAGCTCCACTCCGCAGTGGTAGCAGGCCCAGAGCGGCTCCTCGCCGGGCTCGAGCTCGCCTCCGCAGTCCCAGCAGGCCGCGGGGAGCGGCTCGTCGGGGAGCTCGCGCTCTGGCGGGCGGGGGGCGTCGGCGAGCTCGGGCGGGAGGGCTTCGTGGCTGAGCAGGCCGGAGCTGTCGCGCCACACCCCCAGGATCGCGTCGAAGTGGGCGCGGTTGTCGGGCGGCGCGTCGCCGATCACGAGGCGCTGCGGGCGAGGCTCGTAGGTGGCGATCGCGACGGCGGCCAAGGCGCCGAAGAGCGCTCCGATCACCGAACCGAGCGTGAAGGACCCAGCGCCGCGGCCGGCTAGCCCGCCCAGGGCAGCGCACACCAGGACCAGGGCGCCGAGGTTCACCCACAGGAGGCTGCGCTCGGGGCGCCGGTCCGCGCGGGCGCGCACCTTGGCCCAGGCCTCCTCGTCGAGGGCGCGCAGGTCGCTCAGCTCGAGCAGGACGCGTCCGCGGCGGGCGACCTCGCTGCGGCAGGCCGAGCAGCCCTCGCCCTCGGCGAAGCACTCGCGGTGGTGAAGCGCGGTGCAGGAGCGGCAGCGCAGAGCCTCGGGGGCTTCGGGCTGGAGCTCCTCGCGGCAGAAGGGGCAGCGGGTAGGTGCGCCGCTCACTCGCGCTCGGCGGGGGGCAGGGCGGCGGCGACCGCGTCGGCGATCTCGCGCACGACCTCGTCGAGGGCGACGCCGACCGCGCGCGCCAGGGCGGGCGCCTCCTCCGCCGCGACGGGGACCTCGGCCTCGACCCAGCGCTCGAGCAGGGCCTCGCGCAGGGGGTCGACCAGGCGCACCCACACCCGCACCCGAGCCTTGTGCTGCGGGAGGAGGATCTCCTCCATCGCGAGCAGGCGCAGCTGGAGCTCGGGCGCCCCGCGCTCGGCGTGACGCAGGCCGCGGCGGGCGAAGAGCTCGCGCGCGAGCGCGACCTCGAGGAAGCGCGCGGGCGGCTCGGTCCAGCGCTCCTGGTCGTAGAAGCCCAGCTCCACCTCGGAGCGGCGCCACACGATCCGCTCGCCGAGGTGCTCAGCGGCCTCGATCCGGGCCAGGGTCAGGCGCGCCGAGCTGAGCGGGGCGGCCGCGCGCTCGTCGGCGCGCTCAGGCGGCAGGGGGCGGAAGTAGCGGGGCGGGTCGGGGGTCGAGACGCAGGCCCCCGCGCCCAGGAGGAGCGCCAGCAGGGTCCAGCGGATCAGCGGAGCGCGGCTCATCGGCGCAGCCCCGGGCTGGCCTCGGGCTTGCGGCCCCAGATCACGCTGTTGGGCTGGCGGGACAACTCCTCCGAGAGCTTCTGCATCGCCTGCGAGGCCTCCTCGAGGGCCGCCAGCATCCGGCGCGCGTCCCGCGTCAGAGGCTGGGTCTCCTTGCCCAGCTCGTCGGCCGTCTTGGCGAAGGAGTCGGCCGTCTCGCGCAGGGTGGCGGTCGTCTCCCCGACCTTGGCCTGCTGGATCGCCTCGCGCAGCTCGCTCACGGTCTGGTCGAGGTTGACCAGCAGCTTCTGCATGCGCCCGTCGTCGCGGCGGAGGTCCTGAGCGAGGGCGCGGCTCTCGTCGAGGACCTCCTGCGCCTGCGAGAGGGTGCGCTCGACCTCGGGGACGGCCTTCTCCTCCAGCCGCGTGGCGAGGCTGCGCAAGCTGGCCATGGTCTGCTTGGCGTCCTCGGCCATGCCCTTGTCGTGGATCAGCTCGCCCGCGATCCCCTCGCTCTTGTCGATCCGGTCCACCATCTTGCGGAACTCGTCGAGCGTCCCCACGGCCGCGGACACGAAGGTGTCGACGCGCGCGATCACGCCGTCGACCCGCCGCTCCACGTTCTGGAGCTTCTCGACGAAGCTCTCCTGCTTGCGGACGGGGAGCTCCTCCTCCTCGGGGAAGGGCTGCTTGGAGACGCCGGGGTAGATCTCGACGGTGGTCGTGCCGAGGAGCGCGGGCGGGATCACGGTCGCCACGGCGTCCTTGCGAATGTTCTCGCGGAACTGATTGGTGATTCCGCAGGTCACCTTGACCTTGTTGTCGGGGGTCAGCTCGACGACCTCGATCTCGCCGACCTGGATCCCCTGGACCAACACCGGCGAGCCCGACTGAAGCCCCTGACCGTGCTCGACCGTGAAGGTCAAGTTCTGGACGCCCAGGAGGGACTTGGTCCGCGGGCGCAGGACCAGCCCGACCCCGCTGATCAGGAGGACGCCCAATAGGAACACCCCCACATAGAGCTCGTTCTTGACCGTCGCCAAACGCTGCACGGCTCCAACTTACGTGGAAAGCCCCGCCGCTGCGAAGCCAATGGAACTACCTACGACCAACGAAGAGACCCCCGCCCAGGGGGGCGGGGGTCTGGTCGGTCTCGAGGTGAGCGCGCGGCTCAGCGCCTGGTGGCGTTCTTGCCTCGCAGGCGGATCTTCGGCGCCGAGGCCTTCGTGTTCCCGACCGAGCGGGCCTTGCGAATCTCTTCGCTGGCTTCGCGGTAGTGGGAGAGGACGATCTTGCCGTTGAACCACTCGGGCTCCGCGACGAAGCCCTCAGGGAACTCCGCGATCATCCACTTCTCCGGCTTCTTGCCGGTGATCTTCTCGATCAGCTCCTCTTCGCTCAGGGCGTCGGCTTCGACCTCCGCGGGCTTCTTCTCTTCACCCTTGGCCGCTTCCGCCTCCTTCTTCTTCTTCTCCTCCTCCTCCTCCTTCTTGTCCTTGTCCTTGTCCTCCTCGGGGTCGAGGTCATAGATCCAGACTTGGGAGTCGGCGGAGAAGACGAGCTTGTTCTCTTCGTGGTTCCAGGACACGCCCTTGAGCTTCCGCGGGTTGTTGTCCTCGTCGAGGATCTCGATCACCGCGGTCTTCTCGGTCGGGTCCTCTGGGCGGCGGAAGAAGATCGCGTCCTCACTCGCCCAGGTCATGTAGGTGCCCTTGGGGCTGAACCAGAGCGTGTGAATGTTGCGCTGCTGGTGCAGCTGCTCGATGAACTCCTTCTCGTCGAGGGTCCCGCCCGAGGGCAGGCTCTTGAGGGCCGCGTCCATCTTGTCGATGTCGACCTTGTAGAGCCCTTGGAAGCGGCGACCGTCGGGCGCCACGACCGGGTTGCGGAAGAAGAGCAGGAGCTGGTTCTTCTTCGGATCGGGGTTCCACTCGAGGTTGTGGAGACCCATGGCGGGGATCTTCGACAGGCGCTGGTTCTTCCCGTTCTTGGGGTCGACCAGGTAGAGGCCGTTCTCGCAGCCCAGGACGAGCCTGTAGGGCGCGCCGGTGGGGCCCTGGCCGTTCTCGAAGCGCGACACGGGGGGCATGAAGAAGTCGATCTTGCCCAGGGTGCGGAAGAGCTCGGTCTTCTTGCCGTTCAGAGCGAGCCGGCTGAGGATCGAGTAGACCAGGCCGTCCTTCTTGCCGATCATCTCCTTCATGTATTCGACGACGTAGAGGTGCTTGCCCGTAGGCGACCACTCCATGCCGAAGGGGTGATGATTCGGGGGCGGGGTGTAGATGATCTTGTGCTTGGGGTTGGAGATGCTCGAGAGCTGCATCAGCGCGATGCGCTTCCAGGGCTCGTTCTTCTCGATCGGTCCCCAGAACGCGACCTGGCTGTTGTCCGGTGAGAAGAGGAACTCACGCGGGTTGTGCTTGCGCAGGTTCATCTCGACCTTGGAGGTCTCGTCACCCCGCCGGAGCTGGAACCCTTCGTGCAGGTGGAAGATCAAGGTCTGATCGTCGTGACTCTTCTTGTAGCTGTGGAAGGTCCAGCGCCCGATCATGAAGGTGCTGGCCAGCTGCTGAGGAGCCTCGCGGTCCTCGACCTCCTTGTTGGCGTCGCAGAGATAGGTGGTCATGCGGCATTCGCCCGGAATGCCATAGATGTTGGTTCAGCCGTAGGCGCTCTGCTGCGCGCTGAACAGGCAGGTCAGCGCGGCCAGGGGCACGGTCCACAGGGGTAGCGTCCTCATGGGAAGTCCTTCCTCGTCCTTCCTGGGGCTATCTAGCTAGTCTTTCTTGGGGGTCTCAGGCTTCGGGTCGCCGGCCTCTTCGCCTTGACCAGGCGGCTTGGGCAGGCGGCTGGCCAGCTCGTCGTGGACGATCTGCAGCATGTCACGCACGCGCAAACTCGTGGCCTTGCCCTTGGGAGCCTTCCCCTTGCGCAGGTAGCTCAGGCAGCGGCCCATGAGGCTCATGGACTTGGTCAGGTTCGAGATCGCGCTCGGCTCGTGCAGCGCCACGTACTGGTTCAGGAAGCTGTCGAAAGGCTGGGTGAATCCCGCCTGCAGGTCCTGGGCCAGCGACATCGACTGCTTGTTCCGCTCCATCTTGTCCTTGGTCAGGGGCGCGTTGAAGACCTTGAGCAGGATTGCGTTGGTCGCCTGAGCCTTCTCCGTCAGCGACAGCAGCTCCTTCACCGACGAAGTGCGGAACTCGTTCTGCTCCTCCAGGGTGCCGATCTCGAGCGACTTCTGCGCCATGAGCACCTTGGCCCGCTGAGGCAGACCCCAGTTGCGGCGCACGAACTCCCCGATGGCCTTGCGCTGCGCGCTGAGCAGGAGCTCGATCTTCAGCTCGTAGGGGAGCGGCGCGAAGCGCTTGTTCCGGAACACCTTGTTCGCAGCGAATGCGTTCCCCCTGACCTCGACCATGAAGAAGGAGGCCTCGACCTCGAGCCCTCTCACCCAGAGGGTGACGTGCACTCGGGTCCCGTCGGGTAGACCCTCGGTCTTGCCCTTGAGGGTCAGCCTCGCGAGATCCTCGGCGTTGACGATCCCTGCCTCCAGCTCCGCCTGGGGCCCGCCTCCCTGCGCTTGAGCAGGGAGGGCCAGGGCAGCGGCGAGGAGGACGGGTAGGGCACAGGCTCGGATCATTACTCGATCGCTCCCTCTTCCGCGTAGAGATACTGCGGACGGACGAAAGTCAGGTTCAGGGTGACGTCTTCGAACACGGGCGTCTCGAGGACCGGCGAGACGAGGACTCCAGAGTCGTCCGAGTAGTTGGCGTCCGTGTTGTAGGCCCCTTCGTAGTCGTCGAGTGCAGGCTCGGTCCGGATGACGTTTCCGTCAGCGTCGTAGGTGTCGCTCTCGATCGACGTGTTGCGCAGGCGCACGCCGAGGATCAGCAGCTCGGTCGGGTCACCCGTCGCCGGGTTGCCCAGGCCGTCCACGTAGGGGCTGCGGAGCAGGTCCGGGTTGGTCCCGATCATCTCGTCGCTGAGCTCGAAGGTGGTCAGGAAGTCGATCTTGCGCTGCGCGAAGTCGGGGGGACCGAAGAGCACGCCGACCCTTGCGTCGGGCTGATAGGCGATCGGGGCCGAGGCGTTCGGCGGGTTGGCCGGCATGCCGAAGTGGGGAACGTCACGCCTGCCCTCTGCCAGGGAGTTGCTGTTCGAGAGCAGGCCCTGCTTGGCGCCGGGGCCATTCGGGACGTCCGCGTTCGCGTAGCGGAACTCGGGCGTGGGCGGGTCGCCCGCGGGGGCGGGGAAGCCGGGCGAGCCAGGGGTGGTCTCGAGGTCGTCGATCTTCCAGAGCGCCACCTCGTAGTCGAGGCCCGTGACGCGCGTGCGGTAGCTCGTCCAGGTCATGCTCGAGAGACGGAAGCGGCGGTTCCGCAATTCGAGCAAGCCGCGGTGATAGACCGCGCCGGTGCCGACCGGGTCCTTTCCGCCGACGTCGGAGGTGAGGAAGGCCGCGAGGTCCTCCTCGTAGAAGCGGTCCTCGAAGGCCTTGGCGCCGAGGTTGACCTGGCCCGCGCCGCCCGCGAAGAGGTCGGAGGCGCCCAGGTTGGGGTAGTCGGTGCGGCGATCGGGCGAGCCGTTGACGAACACGATGTTGTCGAACACGGCGCAGGCCATGGTGTCGAGGTCCACAGGAGCGAGCGTGCCGCTGGCGAGGTCGTAGTTCGTCCCGCCGCTGGGGGCGCCGCCGAAGAACACGGGGCCGTCGAGGTCGCAGTCCTCGCAGCCCTGGCAGTCGTCGTCCACGGCGTCCAAAGGAATGGGGTTGGAGGCGTCCAGACCCGCGATCAGAATCGGGGAGCGGGTGCGCACGTAGCTGGAGCGGTCTCCCTCAGGCTTGATCACAGCGGGCGTGTTGCCGTCGGTGAAGGTGAAGAAGGCCGTGTTCTTGGTTTGCGACGCCGAGCTCGTGATCGAGTAGGGGTAGCGGCCGCCGTGCGGGACGAAAGTGGCGGGGTCCTTGGGCGGGTTGACCACGTCGTCAGGGTGCTCGGGGACCATGTCGAGCGTGGTCAGGTCGGCCGGTAGCCAGGTCTCGGTCCCGTTGGGGTGAACGTAGTGGGCGCCAGGCCAGGGGCGAGCGGCCCAGGGGCTTCGCCCCAGGTAGTGAATGTCGTTCCAGCGCACGATCAGCTGGAAGTCCCACTCGGGTCCGCCGGGGTAGGGGCCAATGATCTTGGCTTCGTCGCTGGTGTCGTCCGGCCAATCGGTGTCGATCGGGTGACCGGACTGTGGGCCGAAGAAGCTAATCCCCGAGTCCGTCTTGAAGTCAGGAATCAGGACCGACCAGCCTGGGACCACGTTGCCGTTCTGGTCCTCGTCGTCGTCGACTCCCGGGGGAGAGACGGGCTGGCCGCCACCTCCGTAGGCCAGATACATGGTTCGGTCGGAGATGAGTACGGGGAAGGGGTCGTTGGGCCAGTCGCTGGTCTTGCGATACCAGCCGGGCGCGCCGGGATTGACTCCGCTGGAGGGCTGCCAGACGTCGGGGTAGTACTGCCAGCCGCTGCCTTGCTTTCCGCTCTCGTCCACCGGGGTGCCGGCGGTGGCGCCTGGGATCTCACCGGCGCGCGAGTCGTTCTCGGTGCGGATGTGATAGTACTCCCAGACCGTCTTGCTGGTCGCCTCGCCGACGCCGTCCCCGCCATACTTGAACTCACGCGGGACGAGGATCGCGCCCCGGCCGTCGATGCCAATGCTGGGCTGCTGGCTGAGCGGGTCGTGCTGGGTGCAGTGATAGAAGTCGCCCAGCTGGCGGGGCACGAGCTGGAACCCAGCGCCGCTCGAGCTATTGGGGGTCACGACCTGCATGTAGTCGGTCGTCGAGCTGGGGTGATCAGCGTTGACGGCGTAGACCTCGCAGCCCCACTCGTCCGCCTCGTTGGGCGTGTTGGGGCTCATGTCGTTGCCCTTGAAGTAGACCTTGCCGGTGTTGCGCGGGGTGGCCGTGTGGCCGCACTTGTCGACCTGAAGGCTCGCGAAGGCCTGGCGGCGCTGGGGTGGGCTACCCGACACGTCGAGGCCAGGGCCAATGTTGATCACGACCCAGTGCCAGGTCCCGGGGATCCACTCGGGCTTGGTCGGGTCCGGCTTGGCGAGCTCGTCGCCGGGGTTGGCGGCGTCCATGATCGAGGGGGTGACGTCGACGCGGGCGAAGCCGCCGGTCGAGCCGCCGCCGGGCCCCGTGCGAGCCCAGGCGTAGACGGGGTCGTCGGAGAGGTCCTCGAGCAGGATCTCGATCTTGTCGCCGTTCACGCGCTTGACGACCTGGAAGCCCGCCTGCTGCTCCACGCCGTGGCGCGGGTTTGCCTCGTTGCCCGACCCGCCGGTGCGGGTGGGGATCGTCCAACCCGAGTTCCCGTGGGGGTCCGGCGCGCTGTTGTTCGGCTTGCTGCCGTTGCTCCCGTTGAAATAGAACAGCACCTCCTCTTCCTGGGCGTAGGGGTCGCGCAGGGGCTGGACCCAGAAGCGAATGCTGGTGCCCTTGGTGAGGTCGATGTTGTTGCTGTCGTAGGCGAGGACCGCGGGGTTGCCGTTGGGGGCCGCGCGGTCGGGGCCGATCATGACGCCCGTGTTGATCAGGGACGAGCCCTGGGCAAACATTTGAGCCGTCTCGGTCGCGGACGGGTTGAAGTCCTCCTTGAGGACCGAGGCCAGCACGCTGGGGACCGTGGGGGTGGCCGGGTCGGGGGCCTCGGTCAGGCGCGGCGAGCTGCTGTTCATGGCGATGCCGTTGCCACCCAGAGCGCGGGAGAGGTAGCGCCGCTCGGCGCCGACGGGGCGCGTGGGGATGGGGGTGGCGTAGCCGCCGGCGGGCGTAATGTCCTTGGGCTCCCACCAGGCGCGGCACTTGAAGGCCGAGAGCTGGCCGCGGGCGAAGCCTGCGAGGAAGTCGTGATCGCCCATGCGGACCGTGATCATGTTGGTCAGCGTCATGTGACCGTCCCACGACGCCGCGTTGTAGTTGGTCGGCAGGGGATACTTGACCGTCTGCGGATCGCCCGCCGCGGGGGGCGTGGGCAGCGTGTCCACGCGCTTGATCGAGTATTGGGGCCACGTGACCATGCCCGGCCAGCCTGGCGCCTGATAAGGCGTTCCGATCTGGTTGGGATCCGCGGTGGCCGGGACGACGCCGTCCGGCGTGGCGATGATGAAGTCTTCGCGGTTGGTCGAGCGAACGATCGCCTCCGACGATTCGGCGGCGGTGGCGTACTTGGCGTTGTCTCGCTTCTCCGGCGCCGTGATGAAGTTACCGGCGACCATGAAGGCCCGGTGCTCCTCGAACTGACGCTGCGTCGTGACGCGGAAGGGGGTGTAGACGCGGACCACGATCGAGTCGGTGTGGCCAGCGTGGACCTCATAGCCGACGGCCGGGTCCCGCAGGTCACGCAGGAAGATCACGCCCGTCGAAGTGATCTCGAACACGCCCAGCGAGTCGAAGCAGCCCTCGGTCGTCATGCGGACGATGTCCGACTTGTCGACCATGCGGGGGTAACGGCCGCGGAAGCCGCCGTGGTTGGGCATCGACCCGAACTTGTTCAGCATCGTGTTCGGGTTGAGCATCGCCTTGATCAGGTCACGGTGGGCGACGCGATAGAAGCTCTGCAGGCGGTAGTTGAGGCCGCCCTTGGAGCCCACCCAGGGCGTGTTGGCCAGGTCGCCGGGCGTCGCCGCCCAGATCATGTCGTCGCCGTTCGACTTGTTCCAAGCCGTGCGAGTCAGCAGCCGGGTCTCCTCCTGGGTCGCGTTGGCGCCGAGCACCAGGCTGCCCGAGGCCGTCAGGCCAGCAGGGCTCGCGGCGGGCGCCGGGATCCCGTTGAAGATCGCGTTGACCGCGGCGGCCTCTGCGGCGTTCGCGAAGACCTGCGTGTTGGTGGGGTCCCCGTCCAGCCAGGCTTCGAACTCGGGCCACGACCGGAAGGGCCGGAAGTTGCCCGGGAAGCTGACCGAGTTGGGGTCGTTGCCGTTGGGGCTCGGGTCACCGCGGCGGGCGACGATCGCTTGGGCCAGGGCCAGGGCGGTGTCGTAGCTGATCTCGAAGCTGCCGTAGCGCGTCTCGGCCGCGAGCTCGGCGAAGAGGGCCGTCAGCACCGGCACCGACGCGGTGTTGAGGTTGATCGGCGAGCGAGGCATCAAGCTCAGGCTCTTGCGGGTCGTGGGGAGGTTGGTGCCGTTGGCGTCGTTCTGAGCCGCGATCTCGGGGCGGTTGAGGGCCCAGGGGCGGATCACGTCGGGATCCTCCCAGCTGTAGACCGTGATCCGGTCGCGGAGGTGGCGCAACCAGACCTGCTCGGCGATCTCGCGGGTCGGGGTACCGTTCGCCACCATGGCCTCGATGAAGGCCTCCTGGATCTGCGGCTTGCTGCGGAAGCGCTGGTAGACCTCGCCAGCCTGGGGGTCGATCAGATCCGAGGCGAGCGTTTCGGCTTGCGTGGCGGTGAGCGTGAAGTTGGGGTCGCCGCCGAGGTCCGCCGCCGTCCGCAGCAGGTTCTTCAGCATGCGGTGCGCGGCGTAGCTGTCGGGGTTGTTGAGGTTCAGCTGGCGCGCGGTGTCAACGATCTTGAGCCGATAGCACATCAGCGAGTCGTCGTAGGGCTGACCGAGGTAACCCGAGTAGGTGATCGGCGTCCCGTAGCGCACTCGCGCGTCGTTCGTGTTGCCGTCGAAGTTGGGGTCATCCACCTGGAAGAAGGAGGGATAGACCGTGTTGAGCAGGTTGTTGGGCTCGTTGGGCGGCAACAGCGTCGGGCGAGCGACTCCGCCCGTGGTGTTGTTGTCGTCGTAGTAGATCCACTTGCCCGTGAATGGGTCGGAGAAGTGGCGCTGTCCGGCGACCGCGCGCAGCTCGACGACCGCTCGCTCGATCCCGGCGCGGGCGGCCAGCTTGGCTCGCACGCGGTCGGTGTAGTAGGCCGAGGCGCGCCGCTCGAGGCTCATGAGGCGCGCGAAGACGGTGCTGAAGAGCACCAGCAGCGCCAGGATCGCCAGGGCGAAGAGGAGCGTCGCGCCGCGCTCGCGGCCGCCCTCGGGGGGGGCCAACTCTTCCGGGTAGGGGGGATCGGAGTTGTCGAAGGTCTGAGTCGAATCGCTAGAGGCGTCGAGCATCGAGAGTCTCCTCTGTTCAGAGGGAGGGACGGGGGCTCAGGGGTGCATGTTGCATCAAAATGTCCTGGCTCGCTACGTGAGCGAAGCACCCCATGCGTTGTAATGAAAGAACTTAGGCGGCCAGGCGAAATCGCCCACTCAAGTTAGCGATAGGCCGATGAAAGGACTGCCTCGACGCGAAAGAAAACGAGCTGGGCGCTCCCTTGGACCGCGACGGCGCAGCGACCAGCGATCTTGCTCGGCTCGACGTGCTGGCCCCGGAGGCTGCGCGTCCTGTTCCCGATCGCCTCTCCCGTGATCGTGAAGGCGCGCCCCTTGGGGAGGCAGCGGAGGTGGAGCTCGAGCTCTTCGCTCGACTCGACCTGGCTGGCTCCGCTGAGTCCGCGCACTCCGAGGGTCACCGCCTCGCCCGCGCCCGAGATCCCGACTCCCCGCAGCCCCTTCTCGTCGACTCCGATCAGGAGCGCGACGCGGGCCCCCTTCTCGGGGCGGATCCGCGCGATCAGCTCCGAGGCGCCGAAGAGCTCGGGGTCCCAGGAGACGACCGTCGGGCGCCGCCCGCTGCTCAGCTGGAGCGCGCTCGTGCCCGAGCTGGTGGTGCCCAAGCTGGGGGCGCCGCCGCGCGCCACGCGCAGGTCGGCCTCGAGCAGCTCCATGTCGCGGTAGCGGAGGACGACTCCGCCGGACTCGTAGCAGCGCCCGGCCCCCCGCTGCCAGCCGCGCAGCTTGCGCCCCAGCAGGCGAGCGAAGCGCTCCGGATCGCGCTTCCCGGGGGCGCCGAACTGCTCGAGCCGGCCGCGCTCGGCCGCCGCGGCGTTCTCGAGCTGATCGCGCACCTCGGCCAGGCCGACCCCCTCGGGCGCCCACGCGGCCGCCTCGGCGAGCAGCTGCTTGGCCTTGGCCAGGTCGTCGCCCTCGATCAGCTGCGCCACCCTCCGGGCCAGCTTCTGCGCGCGCTCGCGGGCCTGCGCCATGGCCTTGGCCTCGACGACTCGCACCGCGTCCTTGACGTCGGCGCGGGCGGCGACCTGGCCCTGGAAGACCTCCCCGTCGAGGGCGAGCAGCGCCGGGAACTCGTCGCGGTCCAGCAGCGCCTGCGCGCGCCGCTGGTACTCGCCGATCGCCTCCTTGGCCGCGGCGTCCTCCTTGGCGGCCAGCGCGGCGGCCTGCTGCCCGCGGTTGGGGCCCGCGACGGGCCCCGCGACGGTCGCGCTCGGGGCGGGCCCCGCCCCGCCGCCCCGCTCCTCGGTCTCGCGCAGGGCGACGAAGGCCGCGCTCCCGCCCACGATCGCGAGCAGGGCCGTGGCGAGCAGGACCACCTTCAGCCCGCCGCCTTCTCCCTGCGGCTGCTGCTTGCGCCTTCCGCTGCGGGCGGAGGGGGGGCGCCGCTCCTTGGCGGCGGCGTCGACCGCGGCCGCGAGCTCGTTCTCCTTCTCGAGGTCGGTGTAGAGCTCGTTGGCGGTGGCCTGCGCGTTCCAGGCCGGGCCCGTCTGGGCCGCGGTCTGAGCGGCGGCCTTGATCTTCTCCTTGCTCCAGCCCTCGGCTGGGCGGGTCATCTCCTGGCTGCGGTGCCCCCAGTCCGCGCGCGCCGCGTCGCCGACCGAGCTCGCCATGGGGTCGAACTCCTCGACCTTCACCGCCGACTGGATCGCGCTCGCGACCATGGAGTCGGCGCTCACCATGGAGGCCTCGAGGCACTCGTCGAGCGCCTCGTCGAGCTCCTCCAGGCTGCTCATTCGCTCGTCGGCTCGCTTGGCC
This sequence comes from uncultured bacterium, assembly GCA_937911525.1. Lineage (GTDB taxonomy): Bacteria > Planctomycetota > J058 > J058 > J058 > NORP233. The sequence goes on along the minus strand of CALDQK010000059.1, from coordinate 6,122 downwards.
GTCATGCGCAGGATCGTGTCCGCCACCGTCTGGGGCAGGGCGACCTCAGGCGGCGGCGGGGGGAGGGGGCGCTTCATGTGCGCCAGCAGGTTCTTCTTGATCCCGGGCTCCTTGAAGGGGAGCCGCCCGCACACCGCCTCGTAGAAGAGGATCCCCAGCGCGTAGAGGTCGCAGCGCAGGTCCGGCGCCTCGAGCCGCTGCTGGAGGATCTCGGGCGCCAGGTAGTAGGGGTGGCCGAAGTAGAGGCCATACTTGCCGAGGCCGGCGCCCAGGCAGCTGCCGCGGGCGTGGCCGAAGTCGGCGACCCGCGCGCGCGTGGCCTCGACGTAGACCTTCTCGGGGCGCAGGTCGCCGTGGCTGAGCCCCTGCTGCTGGGCGGCGCCGAGGGCTCGGCCGACGTCGCGGATCAGCGCCACGGCCTCGTCCACGGGCAGGGTCTTGCGCTCGTCGAGCAGGCTCCGCAGGGTCTGGCCGCTCGAGCGCTCCTCGATCACGACCTCCCGCCCCTCGGCCTCGACCCGGCCCAGGACCGAGACCACGTTCTGGTGGCGGAGCTCGCTCGCGGCGTCGAGGTCGGCGCGGATCCGGGCCAGGATCTCCTCGTGCTTGGCGAACTTGCGCGAGATCACCTTGAGGACGACCGCCTCGCCCTCCCGCTCGCGCCACGTGCCTTCGTAGCTGGCTCCGACGGCGCCTCGCCCCAGCTTCTCGCCGATCTCGATCGGGGGGCGGGGCTTGGCGGGCGGGGCTTGGGCCCGCACCTCCGTCGCCTCGACCAGCGCCATTTCGCTCGCGTTGGCCGCCTCGAGCCGGGCCAGGAGCTCGCGCGGGAGGCGGCCCGAGAGGCGCGCGTCGTCGAGCAGGATCGAGCCCGAGGCCAGGGGCTGGAGCTCGGTTGGGCCGACCGGAGCTGCGCCGAGCATGGACTCGGTCCAGTCGTCGGCCTCGTCGTTCTGGCTGGCCTTGGTCGAGGCCTCGGTCCACTCGTCGGCGCTGATCGGCCCGGCGCCCGAGGGCAGCTCCGGGGGCCCGACGGGGATCTGGAAGGGGCGGCCGGCGTGAAAGGCGCGCAGGGCGCGGACCAGCGCGCTCGTATCCTGCGCTCGCTCGCCCACGTCCTTGGCCGTCATGCGCAGGACGACGCCCGCGGTGACGGTCCCGAACTCGACCTCGGGCGGGGGCGGCGGGAGGGCCCGAACCAGGTGGCTCTCCAGCACGGCGCGCGGGTTGGGGTCGCGGAAGGGGGGCGCCCCGCAGATCAGCTCGTAGTAGAGGATCCCCAGCGCGTAGACGTCGGTGGCTGGGGTGGGCCGGCGCAGGCCCTCCTGGAGGACCTCGGGGGCGAGGTAGCTGGGGTGGCCGAAGCTGAGCCCGAGCGGGGCGAAGCCGGCCGCGATGCAGTTCGCGCGTGAGAGGCCCAGGTCGCTCAGGCGGGCGCGCTCGCCGTCGAAGCACACCAGGTCGCTGCGGAGGTCGCCCACGCGCAGGCCCTTGGAGTGGGCCAGGGCGAGCAGTTCGCACACGTCGAGCACGAGCTCGAGGGCCTCGAGCTCGGGGAGGGGGCCGTGTTCGCTCAGGAACTCGCGCAGGGACTGGCCCGGGAGCGCGGGGTAGATCACGACGGTCTGGGGCGGGCGCTCGCCGCGCTGGAGCGTGCGGCCCAGCCGGAGCGGGCCCGCGCCGCCCTCGCTGCGGAACCCCGACCAGGCGCGCAGCTCGCTGGTGACTTCGCGCAGGAGCTCGGGGTGCTGCTCGAAGCGCGAGGAGAGGACGCAGACCCGGGTCGCCTCACCCTCGGGGCCTCGGCCCTGGTAGCTCGAGTAGCAGGAGCCGTGGGCGATCAGGGGCCCGAGCTGGTAGCCGTCGAGGTTCTCGCCCTGGGGCCCCAGGTCGAAGTAGCGAGCCGGCGGGGTCGCCGGCCTCTGGGGCAGGGCCGGCGCCTCGTCGGAGACGCCTCGCACGGCCTCCTCCTGGCTGACGCGGACCACGGCCTCGCCGCTCTGCTCGAAGTGGGCCATGACGCGGGTGTGCGTCTTGCGGGCGGTGCCCTCGTCGACCATGTCGAGGTGCAGCACGGCCTGATACGCCGTGGGGGCGCGGGCCCCCGCGGCGTCGATCCGGCGCAGGCAGTCGAGCGCGTGCTCGCGCGCGAGCTGCCGCTGCTCGACGAGCGTGCGCAGGAAGAGCACGTCGTAGTTGGTCGCCAATAGGCCTCCAGCGAAGCGGCCAGGATAGTCGGCGGGCGAGCTCGAATCCAACGGACCGGGGAGCCGCCCGGCCTCCGAGGCGCGGAGCCCGAAACCAACGGAACGAGCCCCGCAGGCCTGAGGCCTCGGGGCTCGCCAGTAGTGGGTCTACGCGCTGAGCGTAGGAGGGCTACTCGCCCGCCTGCTGCTCCTCCGCCACCTTGGCGGGGACCACGACGTTGGTCGCGCGGCGGAGCATGTGCGCGCGCACGTCCTTCCACTCGGGGTTGCGGTAGCTCTTCCCCATCCCGCCACGCCGGCCACAGTTCGCGCTCCGGCTACGCCAGTTCAGCTTGCCGCGCTTCTTCTGCCTGGATCCGCGGTTACGGCCCATGGTGTCCTCTCGCTTTCGCGGGCTCTTGGCGATGGCCCGCCTTGAAGGGCTCAGGTTCTATCACGGCCGGTAGGGGCTGCCTACCCTCGCGTCGAGCGACGTCTGCCTACGGCGGCTGCCTCGGCGAGGATGCTCGCGAAGCGGGTCCCGCGCAGCTCGAGGGGGTCTCGCGCCAGGGAGAGGGCCCGCGCGCGCTGGCCCATCTCTGCCACCTGCGCGGGCTCGGCGAGGATTCGCCGCAGCTCTGAGCCCCACTCGGCCGGGGTCGAGGCGATCCAGCCTGCCGTCGGCGCCTCGAGGGCCTCGCGCCCGCCGCCCTGGGGGCTCGCCAGGGTCGCCAGGCCGAAGGCCATGTAGCGGCGGACCTTGTAGGCGCACTTCCCCGCGCTCCAGGGGTCGTCCCGGAGCGGGTAGAGCCCGAGGTGGGCCCAGCCGAGGGCCTGCTCCTCGGCCTCGAGGGACCAGGGGACGAAGTCCAGCGGGACCCCCGGGGGCAGCTGAGGGGCCTGGTCGGCCAGGACCCGCAGCTCGAGCTGGCCCCCTCCCGCGACCTCGGCCAGGACGGGCCCCAGGTCCTCGAGGTAGGGGAGGGTGTGGCGGCTGCCGGTCCAGAGCAGCCGCAGGGGAGGCGGCGCGGGGCGGGCGGCCAGCTCGGCCGGGGCCGCGGTCGCGGGGGGGAGCAAGCGCACGCGCGGGTGGTGGCGGGCCGCGCGCTGGCGGAGGTGCTCGCTGCCGGTCGTCACGAGGTCGCAGGCGGCGAGGGTCCGCAGGTAGCGCCGCCGCAGCCGAAGCGAGGCCCGCCGGCCCCAGGGGCGCTGGTCGATCGCGTCGTCGAGGTCGAGGACCAGGGCCCGCGCGGCGCGGCGCAGGCCGACGAGTACCCCCTCCTCCACGAGGACTCGCTGCAGGAGGACGACGTCGTGCTCGCCCAGGCTGCGGCCGACCCGGCGGCGCGCGGCTCCACGCGGCCAGGGCCGCAGCTCGAGCTCGACCCCGGCTGCGCCGAGGGCGGGCTGGAGGTCGCTCAGGCGCGTGCGCGCGCTGGCCTCGCAGCCGGGGAGCCAGAAGGCGACGACCTTCATCGCGCTCCGAGCTGGAGCAGCTCGGCGCCGACCTGGCTCCAGGGGCGGCGGAACTCGGCGGCGGCGGCGGCGCACTTGGCGCGCTCGCGGGGGTCGGCCAGCTCGCGCAGGGCGTCCTCGAGCAGGAGCACCTCGCCGGGCGGGACCACGCGCCCGGCCGCGCCGATCAGCTCGGCGGCCCCGTCGGCCGCGCTGCCGATCACGGGGAGCCCGCTCGCGAGGGCCTCGATCACGACCAGCGAGCAGGGGTCGTAGCGGCTGGGGTGGGCCAGGAAGGTCGCCCCGCGCAGGACGGGGGTCATGTCCTTGACGTGGCCCATGAAGCTCAGCCGCCCCATGAGGTTCAGGCCCTGGGCGAGGGGCAGCCAGGGGTGAGGGCTCCCGCCGCCGGCCACCGCCACGTGGACCTCGGGGAGCGCCGCCGCCGCGCGCAGGAGGGTCTCGAGCCCCTTGAGCCGGAAGGCGTGGGCGCAGAAGAGCGCGATCGCGCGGTCGCCGCGGGCCCCGATCCGGCGGGCCAGGGCCCGGCGGGCCTCGCCCCGCTCCTCGCTCGTGGGCGGGCGGAAGCGGGTCGGGTCGATCCCGTTGTGGATCACGGCGTCGGCCAGCTGGTGGTGGTGGCGGCGCAGGTCGGCGGCGACGCGCTCGGAGAGGGCGACCAGGCGCGTCTGCCCGCGGGCGCAGGCGCTCAGCGCGCGCGCCTCGATCCCGGCGTAGCTCCACTCGGCCGGCCGGAGGCGTCGGCCCAGGCGCGCCCAGAAGCGCCCCTGGCCGGCGGCGGCCAGCGTCGCGGCGTGGACCCCGTTGTGCGGCCAGTAGAGGTCGGCGCCGAGCTGCTTGCCGGTCGCGATCACCAGCTCGGCGCCCTCGGCGCGCGCGCGCGCGCTGAGGCGGCGGGCGAGCGACCAGGCCCAGAGGGGGCGCGGCAAGCGAGGCAGCTCGACCCCGACCACTCGTCCCCCGGCGGGCAGCGGCGGGCCCGCGCGCTCGGCGGGGGCGTAGACGGAGAGGGCGTGGCCGCTCGCGAGGAGGGCCTCGCTCAAGGCCCGCACCGCGCGCTCGGCGCCTCCGCGGGCGGGGTCGAAGCCCTCGACGAGCAGGGCCAGCTTCACGACGCGAGCGTGATCTCCCAGGCGCGCTCGAGCACGGGCTTGAGGTTGGGGAAGGCCACCTGCGCGATCGCGCGCTGCCCCGCCCACCACTCGACCGAGACGATCCCCTCTTCGCGGCGCGGCTCGAAGTCGATCTCGTCCTCCGCGCAGTGGAGCAAGAAGTAGTAGACGGTCTTGAACACGCACGAGCCGTCGGGAGTGCGGAAGGTGTAGTGGTTCTTGCTGAGGACCCCGCGGACCTCGACCTCGTGCTTGATCCCCATCTCTTCGCGGGCCTCGCGCACGGCGGCCTGGGCGGCGGACTCGCCGTTCTCGAGCTTGCCCTTGGGCAGCTCGAGCCGGCCCTCGGCGCTCCAGCGCCCCGAGCGGCGCCGGCGGCGCAGGCGCCGGCTGCGACCGCGGCGGCGCTCCCGCCCGTCGGGCGCGCCCTGATCGCTGCGGCGGCGGTCGCTGCCCTCGCGCCGGTCGCGGCGCTCGCGCGGGTCGGCGACGTCGCCGGCCTCGGGCTGCTCGGGCTCTGGCTCAGGCTTGGGCGCTGGCTCTTCCGGCTTGGGCTCGGCGTCCTCGGGCTGGGTCTGGTCGCGCGGGAGGGTGCGGATCAAGGCGAACTCGACCTCCTCGCCGCGCCGACGGACCAGCACGCCGCCGGCCGAGACCTGGCGCTTGTAGCCGGCCCGGTGGCTGAACACGTAGCGGAGCGGGATCCGCTCGCAGCGATAGCGGCCGGGCTCCTCGAGGGGCTCGAACACGGTCCCCGCGCGGGCCGCCCGCGCGGCCTCGACGACCACGAGGTGCTTCTCGCCGACCTGCTCCTCGTCGTCGTCGAGCAGGAAGGGGCGCCCGTCGGGCGGGCAGAGGCTCTGCGCTCCCTGGCACACCTCGAAGGCGTCGGGCTCGAGGCTGAGGAAGAGATACTCGGGCACGTCGCTGCCCTCGATCGCGACCTCGAGCGAGTGCCCCGAGCGGGCCCGGATCTTGCCCTGGCCGAGCTCGAAGAGCTCGGCGCTGGACCCCTGGACGAGGGCCACGAGGTCGGCGCGGACGAGGGTGAAGGGCACACGCTCGTGCTCGTTGATCGCCGCGATCAGCGGGTCGATCTCGACCCAGCCGTGGGGGTCGAGGGACAGACCAACCGAGTCGGGGCGGTGTCGAAGCAGGTAGGCGAGGAGCTTCGAGAGCCTGAGCTCGGAATCGGAGGTCAAGGACACGCCAAGAGGATAGCAGTCTCCCCTCTCCGATCCCCCTGTGATTTTGGCCTCCCTTGGTGCCCGTGCCCGTCCCGTGCCCGAACCCGGAAGTCGGAGACGGCGCGCAAGCGCGCGGCTCGTCGCCCTTGGCGGAGCGGCCC
>CALDQK010000058.1 GCA_937911525.1 uncultured bacterium | reverse complement strand
CCCGCCTCGACGGCGTCTGCGAGGAGCGCGCCGTCGCCGCTGTCGGGGCGGAGCGTCATGTCGTCGATATCGCCCAGCTGGCTGTCCTGGTGGATCACCGGGCGGTCGTGCTCCGCCGAGCCGCGCGCGTGCTCCGTCGCGGGAGGGGGAGCCCCTGCCCCCGGGACCGGCTGGAGCTGGCCGAGGCCCTGGCTGACCAGCCCGCAGAGGACGTGACCCACCGAGAGCAGGATCTCGCTCGCGACGCTCAGCTCGGCGGCGGGCAAGATCACCGCCGCGTCGCAGGCCCCCGCGAGCCCCGCGGCCTCCCGGCCCAGCAGGCCCACGACCTGGACGCCCTGGCTGCGGGCCTGCCGCAGCAGGGGCGTCAGGCGAGAGGCGCCCTCGAGGCTGAGCACCAGCAGCCCGTCGCTGGGCTGGCCGAAGGCGAGCAGGGAGCGCGCGTCGAGGTCGCGGGGCAGGGCGCGGGCCGGGATCAGCAGGCCCTCGCCGTCGCCGCGGAAGCGGGCCGCGAAGTATTCGGCCAGGGGCGCGACCGTCCCCTCGCCGAGGAGGTGCAGGCTGCGCTGGGCCTGGGCGACCTCGAGCAGAGTGCCCGCGATCTGGCTCACCTGCCGCGCCTGCTCCGCGAGCAGCCGCTCGCGCAAGCGGCTGGCTTCCAACGCACGCGCGACGACCGCCTTGAGCCCCGACATGCTTGGGATCATAGCGAGTTGGAGTGCCTTCTGGAGGAAAGCTCTTCCCGCCGACCCCGGCGAGCTGTGGAACGAGGGGCCCCGATCGGCTGCCCCGGGACGCCCAAGCGTCCCAAGGGCCTCGAATTGCGCTCTTTCCAGGCTTTTCAGGCCTTGTCCTCCCTCGCTCGACCCCCTTAGAATCCCGCTCCCACAGGAGGGGACATGGAAGCGCACGACATTCACGGCAAGGCCGTCGGGCAGCGCAGCCTGCTGCAGAAGATCGGCAACTTCGTGCCGGGCTTCCGCGGCTACCAGAAGCGCGAGGAGTGGCGCGAAGTCGACGCCACCCAGCGGACCTGGTGCGCGGAGAAGCTCACGGGCAGCAAGGAGAAGGTCAAGCGCGCGCTCAACGACGTGATCGCGGGCGGTGACCTGGACGGAATCACCCCCTTCGAGAAGCTGATGGGCCGCCTGGACACCGTCGCCAACAAGATCAAGAACGCCGACCGCGGCTGGTCCGGCATGTTCGACACGATCAAGGTTGAGGAGCACCAGCTCGAGAAGGTCTATCAGTTCGACCTCTCGCTGGCCGAGGGAGTCACCGAGGTCGAGAAGGCCATCGACTCGCTGGGCAGCTCGGACAAGGACACGTCCCTCAAGCTCGTGCGCGAGGCGACCGACCTCGTCAGCAAGCTCGAGGAATACTTCGCCAAGCGCGAAGAGATCATGAGGAAGGGTTAACGCATGGGCTTGGGCCTCGAAGTCATCAAGTGGGAGGACCGGAGCGGCGGACGCCGCATGGTCCAGCGCGTCCCTCAGGCCGGCATGGCCGACCTCAAGCTCGGCGCGCGCTGCATCGTCCAGGAGGGTCAGGCGGCGGTCTTCTTCCGCAACGGCCAGGCCATGGACGTGCTCAAGCCGGGCGGGCACACGCTCTCGACCGAGAACATCCCGCTCATCAGCAAGCTCTACAAGCTGGTCTACGCGGACGCGCCCTTCCAGTCGGCCGTCTACTTCGTCAGCCTCAAGGCTTTCAGGGACCTGAAGTGGGGCACCAAGGAGCCGATCCTCCTCGAGGACACCAAGTTCGGCTTCGTGAACGTGCGCGCCTTCGGCAAGTTCTCGGTCAAGATCACCGACCCGCAGACCTTCGTGAAGGAGGTCGTGGGCACCGAGGGTCGCCAGGACAGCAGCGACATCGAGAAGTGGTTCAAGGACGTCGTCGTCGCCCGCTTCGCTGACCTCCTCGCCGAGTACATGACCGGCAAGAGCGTCGTGCAGCTGCAGGCCAAGCGCGACGAGCTCTCGGTCGCGACCAAGGCCCGCACCGCGGACGACTTCGCCAAGTACGGGATCGAGCTCCACGACTTCATCGTCAGCTCGATCAGCCTCCCCGAGGAGGTCAAGGCCGCGATCAACCAGCGCGCCAGCATGGGCGCCCTCGGGCTGAACGCGCAGGGTGGCCAGGGCTACATGCAGATGGCCATGGCCCAGGCGCTCAAGGACTCGGCCAACAACCCCGGCGGCTCCGGCGGCGGCATGATGAACGCCGGCCTCGGCCTCGGCATGGGCATGATGATGCCCGGCATGATGCAGGGCGCCATGAACCCCGGCATGGGCATGCCTGGCGCCGGCATGGGGCACATGGGCCAGCAAGTGATGGGCGGCGCGCCGCCCATGCAGGCCGCGGCTCCGCCGCCCCTGCCCGCCGCGGCCTCGTTCCACGCCGCGATCAACGGTGCCCAGCAGGGCCCCTTCGACGTGAACGCCTTCCGCGCCATGGTCGGCCAGGGCCAGGTCAACGGCGAGACGCTGGTGTGGCGCAACGGCATGGCGGCTTGGACGCCGGCCAAGCAGGTCCCCGAGCTGGCGGCGATCTTCGCCGCGCCCCCGCCCCTGCCGGGCGGCGCCCCCCCGCCCCTCCCCACTTGAGGACCGGCTAGAGTCTGAGACCGCTACGAGACGCCGCCTGCGGGCGGCGTCTCTGCGTGTGAGGTGACGATGAGCGACGCCGACCGGATCCGCGCCCTGCTCGACAAGCCCGAGTTCCCCCGTTCGGCCGCCTACGAGCCGCGCTGGCTGCTCGAGAACAGCATGGGACCCAACCCCGTCTGGCTGACCGAGTGGCTGTGCGAGGTCATGGAGCTCGAGTCCGGCATGCGGGTCCTCGACCTGGGCTGCGGCAAGGCGATCTCGAGCGTGTTCCTGGCCAAGGAGTTCGACGTCTCCGTCTACGCCTGCGACCTCTGGATCGGGCCAGACAACAACTGGCGCCGCGCACAGGAGGCGGGCGCGGCCGAGCGCGTGACTCCGCTCCGAGCCGAGGCCCACGCGCTCCCCTTCGCGAGCGGCTTCTTCGACGCCGTGATCTCTATCGACGCCTACCACTACTTCGGGACCGACCAGCTCTACCTGGGCTACCTGGCCAGCTTCGTCCGCCCCGGCGGCCGGATCGGGGTCGCGCTGCCCTCGCTCCTCGAGGAGCTCGACGAGCCGCCCGCCCACCTGCTCGAGCCTCAGGCCAACGGGAAGGTGTTCTGGGAGAGCGAGCTGTGGTCGCTCCAGTCGCCCGCCGCCTGGCGCCGGCGCTGGGAGCGCTGCGGCCAGGTCGAGCTGGAGCGGGTCGACACCCAGGCCGAGGGCTGGCGCCATTGGCGCGACCACGAGCTGGCCAGCGAGCTGGCCGGCACCTCGCCCTTCCCCAGCGACGCCGAGGCCCTCGAGCGAGACGCGGGCCGCACGATCGGCTTCGTGCGAGCGGTGGCGCGCCGCAACCAGGCCGAGGCCATGAACACCAACGACCCCAGCCTCGGGGTCCGCTTTGGGATCGACGTCTAGCCAGCGAGAACCCTGGCGACAGGCGGGGCAAAGCCTGAAGCGCGCTCGGCGCCCGCTTCGCGCGAGTCGCCGCGGCGCTCTGATCGACCCCAGGCCCCGGGCTGCCGCGCCGACGCGATAGACTCTGCGCCCGGAGGTGCCCCCATGGGCGAAGTTCGCGAGCACGACAGCTACCACGACGGCTTCTCGGACGGGCTGGTCCCGTTGAAGCCCCTGGACCTGAGCAAGGTCGGCTCCGTCGACTCCCTGGTCCGGGCCATGGCCCACACCGCCTTCGGCGGGCGGCGCGTGGGCGAGGGAGCGGACGTGCTCGAGGCCATGGTGCGCGACCCCAAGTGCGGCGTGGTCATGACCCTCTCGGGCGCCATGACGATCGCCAAGCAGGGGCTCGTGATCACCGAGATGATCGAGCGCGGCATGGTCCAGGCGATCGTGTCGACGGGCGCCCTGGTGGCGCACGGCCTGGTCGAGGGCGCCGGCCTGACGCACTTCAAGGTGTGCCCCAAGAAGAGCGACGAGGACTACTACCGCGAGGGCTACAACCGCGTCTACGACACCCTCGAGCTGGAGCGCAACCTCGACGACTGCGAGGCCATGCTGCGCAAGATCCTGGAGGACTTCGACGCCGAGGGCGACGAGATCCTCTGCTCGAGCCGCGTCCACGAGCTGATCGGCGAGCGCCTGCTCGCCGACGACCCCCAGAGCCGCGGGATCCTACAGGCCGCCGTGCGCCACGACGTGCCCGTCTACGCGCCCGCCTTCTCGGACAGCGAGCTGGGCCTCGACCTCGCGCTCTACAACCGCGAGCTGCGCATGGCCGGCAAGCCCTGCTACCGCTACGACCCCTATGGCGACCTCGAGCACTTCATCGCGACGGTCGGGCCCTACGAGCGGCTGGGGATCTTCACGATCGGCGGCGGCGTGCCCCGCAACTGGGCCCAGGAGTTCGGCCCCTACGTGGAGCTCCTCGCCCAGCGCGGCCTGATCGAGAGCCCGCAGCGGCTCCGCTATCGCTACGCGCTCCGAATCTGCCCCGAGCCCGTCCACTGGGGCGGGCTCTCGGGCTGCACCTACACCGAGGGCGTCTCGTGGGGCAAGTTCCTGCCCGCGTCCGAAGGCGGCCGCCACGTCGAGGTCCCCGCCGACGCCACGATCGCCTGGCCCCTGATCGCCAAGGCCGTCATGGAGCGCCTCGACGCGGAGCCGGCGCCCAACAAGGACCCCGTCCCCAAGCTGGCGCGCGGCGAGATCTGGACGGGATCGGCCGAGCAGCGCCAGCGCGCAGGAGGCCAGGCGTGAACCTGCCCGAGCTCTTCCGCACCCGCCGCACCGTGCACGCCTACGAGGCCGAGCGCCCCCTGCCCGAGGGCGCGCTGGACCGCGCCCTGGAGGCGGCGCACTGGGCGCCCAACCACCGCTTCACCTACCCCTGGCGCTTCACGCTGGTCGGACCCGAGACGCGCGCGAAGCTGGTCGAGATCGCGGCCGAGGTCAAGGCGCGCAAGCTGGGCAAGGCCCTGGGCCCCGAGGCCGGCGCCAAGCTCCAGGCCAAGATCATGAACCCCTCGGCGCTGATCGTGCTCCGCCAGGTGCTCCACGACGACCCCTCCACCCGCGAGGAGGACTACGCCTCGCTCGCCTGCGCGGCCCAGAACGCGATGCTCTCGCTCTGGGCCGAGGGGATCTCGACCAAGTGGGGCAGCGGCGGCGTGACCCGCGACCCCGCCACCTACGCCCTGCTCGGCGTCGACCCCGGCCGCGAGCGGATCGTGGGCTTCTTGTGGGTGGGCTACCCGGCCAAGGCGCCCAGCCCGCCCGAGCGGCCTCCGCTGGAGGAGCACGTCCAGAGCCTCCCGTGAAGCCCTCCCCCGCGCGCGTCCTCGTCGTCTCGCCCCTCTTTCACACGGACCGCGGCGGCCTCGGTCGCCAGGCCGTGCTGCTGACCGAGCGCCTGGCCGAAGCCGGCGCGCGCCCGCTGGTGGCGACGCGCCTGATGCGCGGCCTGCCCGCGCGGCGCTTCTCGGCCCTGGTCGAGCGCTTCGAGCTCGCCGCCGGCCGGCCCGAGGTGCACAACTACGAGGAGCCCGACCTCGAGAACCTGCTCACGAGCCTCCGCTTCTGCGGGCAGCTGTGGCGGCTGATGCTCGCGCGGCGCCGCGACTACGACGTGATCCACGTGCACGGCGCGAGCCTGCCCTTCCTGGCCGCCCTGCCCCTCGCGCGCCTGCTGGGCAAGCGCGTGATCGGTAAGGTCGCCGCCCTCGACCAGGGCGTCGAGGCCGGGGACCTCGCCGGCCACTGGGGGCCCTTGGGCCCCGCGCTGGCGCGCCTCGCGGCCAGCAGCGACGCCTTCGTGGCCACGACCGAGGAGATCGCCGCCGCGCTCCAGGGCGAGGGCGTCCCGCGCGAGAAGATCGTGCGCCTGCCCAACTTCGTCGACACCTCGCGCTTCCACCCCCTCCCGCCCGCCGAGCGCGAGGCCCTGCGCGCCGAGCTGGGCTGGAGCGGGCGCCCCGTCGCGCTCTGCGCCGGTCGTCTGGCCGAGCGCAAGAACGTGGACCTCCTCCTGCGCGCCTTCGCCGAGGCCCAGGACGCGCTCGCCGAGCAGCGCCCCCTGCTCGCGATCGCCGGGGACGGCCCGGAGCGCGAGCGCCTGCTCGCCCTGCGCGACGAGCTGGGCCTGAGCGAGGACGAGGTCGCCTTCCTCGGCTTCGAGCGGCGGATCGAGCGGCTCTACCAGGCGGCGGACCTGCTCGTGATCGCCTCCCGAGTCGAGGGCCTGCCCAACGCGCTGCTGGAGGGTATGTCCTGCGGCCTGCCCGTGCTGGCGACGCGCCTCGGCGGCGCGCGCGACGTGATCGCCCCGCAGGAGCAAGGGCTCCTGATCGAGCCGGGCTCGGTCGACGCGCTCCGCGCCGGCCTGCTCGAGCTGCTCGGGGACCCGGCGCGCCGCCAGGCCATGGGCGAGGCCGCCGCCGAGCGGATCCGCGAGCGCTTCACCCTCGGCGCGATCGCGCCTCGCTACCTCGACCTCTACGCCCGCCTCCGCGCGGGCCAAGCGCCCCGCCCCGCGGGGCTCTCCTCCTGAGGATCCCCGCCATGAAGCGACTCGCCAGCCTGCTCCTCTTCTGCGCGCTCTCCGCGGGCTGCGCCAGCGGTCCGGCCCACAGCCACTTGCTGGGGCTGGTGCTCGACGGAGAGAGCGGGGCCCCGATCGAGCTGGCCGAGGTGCGGATCGAGGGGGCGCCGGGCGGGCCCTTCACCAGCGACGACGAGGGCTACGTGGTCGCCGACGCCCCCAGCCGCGAGGCGCCCTACGAGGTCAGCGTCACCGCCAAGGGATACGCCGAGTCCGTGTTCGAGATCGTGCTGCAGGAGCACGAGCACAAGCAGACGATCAAGCTCCAGCCGGAGGAGTAGCTGCGCTTCGGGCGAGGCGCCAGGCAAGCCCTCGAATGGAGAGAGTGAGGGCGAAAGCCTCCCTCCGATCACCAGCGGAGGCGAGCGGCGCCCTCACACCGCGCTGCCGCTCTCTGCGCCCTCTGCGCATCCTCTGCGCTCTCTGCGTTGAACCGGCACGACGGAGGTCGCCAGCGAAATCGGGAGGACAGGCCGAGACGAGTCGTGCAGGAAGCTCGAGGCTCGTGCAGGCCTGTCCGAGCGCATTTCATGTCGCCGCAGGCGACGAGG
>CALDQK010000057.1 GCA_937911525.1 uncultured bacterium | reverse complement strand
GACGTGCGTCCGCTCCAGGGTGAGGTCCGCCTCGGGCTCGACCTGCTCCACCTCGAGCGGAGCCGCGAGGGCCTCTTGGCTGGGAGCGCGCGCCTCGAGCTCCCGAGCGAACAGCGCCTGGGTCCCCTGCGCGTCGAGGTGATCGAGCGCACCCCTCGCCGGCTGCGCTCCCCGCGCGAGCGGGTCGTGCTCGCCCTCGAGATCGAGCCCGCGGGGAAGCGCGCCCCCGGCGCCTACGTGCGCGGATTCCGCCTGGTACTCCCCGGGCTCGAGCCCCCTGCCGGCGCGCGCTTGCTGGTTCGGGCGTCCTTGCAGCGTCCCTGGGCCCGCGAGCTGCGCGCCGAGCTCGAGTGGACCCTGCGCGCACCGACGCCTCAGCGAGGCAGCGCTGCGTAGCGCTCCAGGAGCCACTCCACGTAGTCCCCAGGCTCGGCGCTCCAACTCTTCTTGACGACCTGCATCACGAGGTCGAGCTGCGGCGTCCGGCGTGGACCGCCTCCTCCCAGGCGAGCGGGCCCTGAGTCAGGCGCTGGGCGAGGCTGCCGCCGGCGGCGAGCTCGAGCACCAGGAGCGGTCGACCCGCGTGCCGATCGGCCCGATGCACCCGAAGCAGGTTGGGGTGCGCCACCTGCGCCAGCGCTTGGCCTTCCCGCTCCAGGCGCGCGACCTCTTCGGGCTCGTAGAAGGTCAGCGTCTTGAGCGCGACCTCCCGCCCGGTGCTCAGCTCGCGCGCGCGGTAGACGACGCCCATTCCTCCGCGCCCGAGCTCCGCCAGGAGCTCGCAGCCCGAAGCCACCGCGCCGATCTGCCAAGGATCCACCCCCCCATTCTGGAGGGCTCGGCTCTCAGCGCCAGCCCGGGCTGGCCGAGGGGGGGGGCCTACTCGCTCGCGAGCAGCTCCTGGATCCGCGCGTTGATCAGCTTGGGGCTGGCTTGACCGCGGGTGGCCTTCATCACGGCGCCCACGATCGCGCCCGCGGCCTTCTTCTTGCCGGCCCGCAGGTCGGCGACCGCCTTGGGGTTCTTGGCCCAGGCCTCGTCCACGGCCTTCAGCAGCGCGCCCTCATCGACCGCCTTGATCCCGTGCTTGCTGACCACCTCCCGCGGCGAGCGCTCCTCCTCGGCGACCTTGGGCCACACCTGCTTGAGCACCAGGTCCTTGGGCAGCTCGCCGACCAGGGCCAGGAGCTCGGCCAGCCAGGCCGCGCTGACCGGGCTCTCGCTGGCGCTGACGCCGCGCTCGTTGAGCAGCGCCGCGAGCTGATTCTGGATCAGGTTCGCGGCCTCGACGGCGTCCGCGCCGGCCGCGACCGTGTCCTCGAACACCCGCGCCAGCTCGGGGTCGCGCGCGAAGACCTCCGCGCTCTTCTGGGCCAGGCCGAGCACCTCGACGTAGCGCCGCCGCCGCGCTCCCGGCAGCTCCGGCAGCCCAGCCCGCAGGGCCGCGACCTCGCTGGGGTCGATCTCGAGGGCCGGCAGGTCGGGCTCGGGGAAGTAGCGGTAGTCGTGCGCGTCCTCCTTGCTGCGCATGAAGCCCGTCCGCCCCCGCCAGCCGTCCTTCGTCTCGGGCAGGAGCGGGAGCAGGTCGGCCAGCTCGGCGCGGACCTCAGCGGGGACGTCGGCCTCGAAGCCCTCGCTGGCGCCCGCCGCTTGCGGGTCGAAGTCCTCCTTCCAGAGCCGGGTCTCCTGACGCGGGGTCTTGCCGGCCAGGAGCAGGGCCATTTGACGCGCGTGCTCGAAGTGGACCGCGCGGCGCACGGCCGAGTAGCTGTTGAGGTTCTTGATCTCGGTCCGCGCGCTCAGCTCCTCGCTGCCGCGCTCGCGCACCGAGATCGAGGCCTCGAAGCGCAGGTTGCCCTCCTGCATTTGGCAGCGGCTGAGGTCGAGCAGGAGCAAGAGCTGGGTCAGCGTCTCCATGTAGTCGTCGACCTCCTCGACCGCGCGGAAGTCGGGGTAGGTCACGATCTCGGCCAGGGGCGTCCCGGCCCGGTTGAAGTCGACGGTGCTCGTGCCCTCATCGCCGTGGATCAGCTTGCCCGCGTCCTCCTCGAGATGGACGTTGTGCATCCGCACCCGCCGACCCGAGCGGAGCAGGGTCAGCCCGCCGCGGGGCCCGATCTCGGCGTAGAGCTGGCTGATCTGGTAGTTCTTCGGCAGGTCGGCGTAGTAGTAGTTCTTGCGGTCCATCTCGCTCGCCGACAGCAGCTCGGCGTCGAGAGCCACCGCCAGCCGAAGCGCCTTGCGAAAGGCCTCCCGGTTGAGCACCGGGAGCGTCCCCGGCATCCCGAGGCACACCGGACAGGTCCGGGTGTTCGGGTCCGCGCCCGGGTCGACCTCGCAGCCGCAGAAGAGCTTGGACCTCGTGTTGAGCTGAGCGTGGGTCTCGACCCCGACCACCAGCTCGAAGCGCTCGAGCGCCTCCTCCCGCTTGCTGCTCACAGGCCCTCCGGGCGGCTGAAGGGTCGATCCATGGCCCGCTCGAGCCCGCCGGCCAGGCCGAGCAGGGCCGGGTCCCCGAGCGGCCGACCGGTCAGCTGGACGGCCAGCGGCAGGCCCGCCGCGCTCCGCCCGCAGGGGAGCGAGACCGCTGGCAGCCCGGCCAGGTTCGCCGCGACCGTGAACACGTCCATGGCGTAGACGTCGAGCGGGTCCGCGACCTCACCCAGCTTCCAGGCCGGCGTGGGCGTCGTCGGCCCGATCAGGGCGTCGACCCCCGCCAGGGCAGCGCGCAGGGCGTCGCGCACGCGGCGGCGCACGCGCTGAGCGCGCAGGTAGTAGGCGTCGTAGAAGCCGCTCGAGAGGACGAAGGTCCCCAGCAGGATCCGCCGCTGGACCTCGGCGCCGAAGCCCTCGGCCCGGGTCCGCGCGCTCAGCTCGACCAGGTCCTGGCCCTCGACCCGGCGCCCGTAGTGAACCCCGTCGTAGCGAGCGAGGTTGGAGCTGGCCTCAGCGGTCGCGACCACGTAGTAGGCCGGCAGCGCCGCCTCGACCAGGGGGAGGGTCACCTCGACGAGCTCGGCGCCCGCGCTGCGGGCGGCCTCCAGCGCGGCGTCCAGAGCGGCGCTCACTTCGGGGTCGCGGATCAGGGCTCGCTGCTCGGGCGAGACCCCCAGCCGCTTGCCCGCGAGGCTCGCGCCCTCCAGCGCCGCGACGAAGCTCGGCTCGTCCGCGGGAGGCTCGCAGGTGGTCATGTCCGCGGGATCCGGTCCGCAGAGCGCGTCGAGCGCTGGCGCCAGGTCCCCGACCGAGCGACAGAGCGGCCCGACCTGATCCAGGGAGCTGGCGTAGGCGATCAGCCCCGAGCGGCTGACCCGGCCGTAGCTGGGCTTGAAGCCGACGACTCCGCACAGGGCGGCCGGCTGGCGGATCGAGCCGCCGGTGTCGCTGCCGAGGGCCAGGGGCGCGAGCCCCGCCGCGACCGCGACCGCGGAGCCGCTGGAGGACCCTCCCGGGACTCGCTCGCGGTCGAAGGGGTTGCGCGAAGCGCCGTGGCTCGAGGCCTCCCCCGAGCTGCCCATCCCGAACTCGTCGAGGTTCGCCTTGCCGAGGACCAGCGCCCCCGCGGCCCGCAGGCGGCTGACCGCCGTCGCCTCGTAGGGGGGCGCGAAGTCGGCGAGCAGGCGCGAGCCCGCGCTGGTGGGCTGGTCGAGGGTGCAGAGGTTGTCCTTGACCGCGCAGGGCACCCCCGCCAGCGGCCCCGGGTCCTCGCCCGCGGCGACCCGGGCGTCGAGCGCGTCCGCGTCCGCGCGCACCCGGGCCGGGTCCACGTGGACGAAGGCGTTCAGCTCGCCGTCGTGCGCTTCGATCCGCGCCAGGCAGGCGTCGGCCAGCTCCCGCGCGGAGAGGCTCCCCGCCCGCACCCGCTCCGCGAGCGCGACGGCGCTCTCCCAGGGCAGCTCCGCGGCGCTCACTCGCTCACCACCCGGGGGAGCACGAAGCCGACCTCGTCGGCCAGCGGCGCGTTGCGCAGGGCGGCCTCGCGCGGCAGCGAGGGCCGGACCTCGTCGGCGCGCAGGCGCTCGCTCGGCCAGGGCGCGTCGTGCAGGTTGGCGCTGACGCCCTCGACGTCGACCTGCTCGAGGGCCTCGACCCAGCCGAGGACCCGCTCCATGTGAGCTCGAATCGCGTCGTGCTGACCCGGCTCGAGCTCGAGGCGCGCCAGCCGGGCCACGTGGTCCAGGCCGGCGTCCGTGCGCGGGTCGTGGGTCAGGTCGCGCTCAGCGGAAGACATGCTGGCTCCTAGGGGAAGCGCTCCACCGAGCCCACCCAAACGATGACAGCGCTGAGCCGATCAGGGCCCAGCGCTGCGAAGTGATCTCGACGAGAGAAAGAGAGGAGCAATCGAGACGTGCGGGAGGAGACGACGTTAGGCGATTGGGCGCGTCAGGATTCTCGAGGCGTTGGAGGTTCGCGCTTCCCGCAGCGCACGATCGCCGAGTCGTATCCGAGCCCAGGATAGGGGGGCTTGGGGGGGGCGCAGCTCCCCCCAAAATTACGCCTTGGCGGCGGCGCGCTTGGCGGCGACGGCCTTGCGCTCGCGGCGACGCTTGCCGGCCTCGGCTGCGCGGCGCTTGCGGGCGGCCGGGGTCTTGGCCTCCTCCTTGGCGCGCATCCGAACCTTGAGCCCCTCGGGGATCTCGCGCCGGACCGGCTTCTTGACCTTGCCAGCGCGAATGCAGCTGGTGCAGACCTTCATCCGGCGAACGGTGCCGTTGGCCATCTGGACGCGGATCTTCTGCACGTTGGGGCGGAAGGTCCGGCGGGTGATGCCGGTGATCTTGATACCGACGCCGCCCACGTGCTTGGCCAGACCACGGTGGGTGTACTGGCGACCGGCCGTGGTCTTCTTGAAGCAAACCTCGCACTCGCGGGCCATTAGAGGCTCTCTTTCTCTCAATGCGTGGGCCGGCTCAGGGGGCGCGGCCGCTTCGCAGAAGGGGCGAAGTATATCCCTGCCCCTGGAGCGGTCAAGTGACGGTTCAGGTAGGCCCCCCCCGCTCGGGGGGACAGCCCTACCCCCGCTTGCGGTGCAGCCAGCGGCGCCGATAGACCTGCTGGGCCGTGTTGCCCACGTCCTGGACGAAGAGGTAGTTGAAGCCGGCCCCGATCACGGCCCCGGCCACGGGGACGGCCTGGAACACCTTCCGGCTGAGCAGGAGCGAGACGATCCGCTTCACGGCCTCCCGAGTCACGATCAGGCTGGCGAGCACCGCCGCCTTCTCGGCCCGCTTCTGCGGCTCGAGGCC
>CALDQK010000056.1 GCA_937911525.1 uncultured bacterium | reverse complement strand
CGCCGAAGTCCTGCCCGTTGATCTCGATCAGGAGCCGATAGCGCGTGTTGTTGTCGACGATCAGGTCGACCTTGCGCGGGAGCGAGAGCACGACCGCGAGCACCAGCCCGACCGTGCCCACGATCAGGCCGATCTGCAGGAAGGGCTTCTTGCGCTTGGGCGCGGGCTCGGCGCTGGGGGGAGCCGGGGCAGCGGGCTCGGTGCCTGCGGGCGCGGGGCCTGCGGGCGCGTCGGCCGCCGCCTCGCCGGGGGCCGGGGCGTCCGCGTCGCTGGGCTGCTGGACGTCGTCGCTCATGGGGGCCGGTTCTAACCCAAGGGCGCGGCGAACGCTCCGCTCAACGCGGAGGCAAGAGCCCGGCCAGGAGCTCCACGACCTGCTCCAGGCCGTTGGACGGAGCGGGCTCGGGCGGGCTGGCCGCGCAGGCCGCGGCCAGGGCTTCGCTCCACTCGCCTCCCCTCAGCTGAGCGCGGCTCAGCCGCCCCAGCGGCAGGTAGCGCGGCGCCCAGTCGAGCAGCACCGCGTGCTCGCAGAACTCGGGGGTCCCGTCGCAGAGCACCAGGGGCGTCTGCCCGGCGGCCACGCACTCGCTGATGATCCCGTAGCCCGGCTTGCTGATCACCGCGTCGGCGCCCAGCACCAGGTCCTGAAAGCTCAGCCCGTGGTCGTGGGGGAGCAGGACCAGGTTGGGCGGGGGAGGGGTCGCCGGCTCCGCGAAGGACAGGAAGGCCCAGCCCGGATTGCGCGCGGCCGCCGCGCTGAGGTCGAGCTCGTTCCCGAAGCCGCCGAAGCTGAGCAGCGCCAGGGGGAGCTCTTCGTGTCCCGCGGGGCGCGGGAGCAGGGCGCGGGCCTCCTCGCGGCTGCGGGTCGCGGGTCGGGCGAGGAGCGTCGAGAGCGCGGGCTCGCCGCAGGCCTCGAGGCCGCCGCCGCCCGGGAGCGCGACCAGGTGAGTCGCCTGGGCCTCGGCGGCCGCCAAGCGCTCCACCACGGGCTCCAGCCCGGGGTCCTGCGCGATCAGCGGGCGCAGGATCCAGCTCCAGGTGAAGTTCGCGCAGGCCACGCTCGGGACCCCCAGCTCCCGCGCCAGGGCGAAGGCCAGCGGCGGCACGTCGGCGTAGACGGCCTGGACCCCCAGCTCGCGCGCCTCAGCCGCGGCCTGGGCCAGGGTGTGGTCCCAGGCCGCGAGGTGGGCCTCCCAGCGGGCGCGGGTCCCCGGGACGTCGACCTGGAGCGGCCCCCGCTGCGCCACCCCTGGGCCGAGGTTCAGCTCGCCGCGGGTGGTCGCCCAGTCGGCGCGGCGCTGGAGGATGCGCGCGCGGAGGTTCGTGCGCACGTGGACCGGGGCGCGCTCGGCGAGGCGGCTCAGGACGGCTTCGCTGCGCGTCCAGTGCCCGAAGCCGTGGCCGCTGATCAGGGCGAGCAAACTCATGGACGCGAGCCTACCCCGCCCCGAGGGGAGCCGGCTCCGCTATCGTCACTGCGTGCCCCGCCTCCTCGCGCTCCTCTTCGCCTGCCTGCTCCTCGTCGGCCCCGCGCCCGCCGAGGCCGCCCCGCGCCGCCAGAAGGTGCGCGTGCTCTGCTGGAACGTGTGGGGCCTGCCCTGGGGGCTGAGCAAGCAACGCGAGGAGCGGATCCCCGCGATCGGGGCGCGCCTGGCCGAGCTGAAGCTGGACCTGGTCCTGCTGCAGGAGGTGTGGGTGCCCGAGGACGGCGTCGCGCTCGGCAAGGCGCTCGCCGCCGCGGGGCTGACGCACCAGGTCCACGAGAGCGAGGGCTTCCTCGGCAGCGGGCTCCTCGTCGCCTCGCGCTGGCCGATCAGCGGGTCCGAGTTCACCCCCTTCGAGCTGACCGGCAAGCTGCACAAGCCCTGGAACGGGGACGCCTGGGCGCGGAAGGGCTACCTCGAGCTCCAGCTCGACACGCCCCTCGGCCGCCTGAGCGTGGTCGACACCCACCTCCACGCCAGCTACGACGGCAGGGAATACGAGGCGGTCCAGACCGCCCAGGCGCTCCAGCTCAGCAGCGCGCTCGGTGACCTGGGCGCGCGCCCCCCGCCCCAGCGCGACGACGCCGCGCGCCCCCCCCTGCTCCTCGCGGGCGACCTCAACGTCGAGCTCGGGACCCTCCCCTTCGAGCTCCTGCGCCGACGCTGCGACCTGCGACCCGGGCGCGCGACCCTGGGCGGGATCGACTGGGTCCTCCTGCGCGACGGCGGCGGCCTGAGCTGGAAGGTCAAGAAGGTCGAGCACGCCCTGACCGAGGAGGTCGAGCTCCCCGGCGGCGCCCGCCCCCTCTCGGATCACCCGGCCGTGCTGGCCGAGCTCGAGCTCCAGCGCGCCGCGCCCGCGCGCTGGCAACCGCAGCAGCGCCAGCGCGAGTGGCTGAGCGTGGTCCGCGAAGCGCACCCCTGGCTGGTCGCCAAGCGGGACGAGGCCGGCGTCCTCTCGGGCCGCTGGACCCGGCGCGCGATCTTCCTGCTCCTGA
>CALDQK010000055.1 GCA_937911525.1 uncultured bacterium | reverse complement strand
GGCGCCGCGATCCGCTACCTCAAGGACTCGGGCGACGGCTTCGGAGAGTGGAAGGACCTCGCGCGCCGACCCAAGGAGCAGACCGCCGTCGTCTACGGCTGGTTCGCCTCGCTCCTGCTGATCTCCGTCCTGCTGATGGTCGCGGGGGCGCGCTCCTTCGTGGCGCGCCGCCAGCGCGGCGCCAAGCCTCAGCCGCAGACCGAGCGCCAGAGCCTCGACGAGCTGGCGAGCATCCCCGAGCGGGCCCTGGCCTTCTCGATCGACCTGGCCCTGATCGTGGGCCTCAGCTCGGTCCTGATCCCGCTCTTGCCCAGCTACGGCGGCGCCTCGCTCCCGCAGGAGCCGCGCGCCCAGCTGACCCTGCTCGCGCTCTTCACCGTGCTCCTGCTCGGCTACTTCGTGGTGTGCGAGGCCCTCTTCGCCCGCACCCTCGGGAAGCGCCTGCTCGGGCTCGAGGTCCAGGACGTGGACGGCGGACGCCCCTCCTTCGGCAGCGCGATCTACCGGAACGTGTTCCGGATCGAGCTCCTGCTGCCCCCCCTCTACGTGGTCCCGGTGCTCTCGCTGCTGCTGATGCTCACCAGCCAGCACTGCCAGCGCCCAGGCGACCTCGTCGCGCGAACCACCGTCCGCCGCAGCGAGACGGCGGGCCGCGCCGAGGCCGAGGGCGAAGGCCTCGGAGACGCGCACCAGGAGCCGGCTCAGGAGCAGTAATGAGCGAGCGAGGCCCAGTCCCGGCGCTTCCGGTCCCGGCGCTCCCGACTCGTGTCGCTCGCTTCGCGGGGAGTTGGTATCCGGGGACGGCCACGGCCCTCGGCGCCGCGGTGGAGGAGGCCTCCGGGCCGGAGGTCGCGCGCGAGCGCGCGACCGCGCTGATCCTGCCCCACGCGGGCTGGCGCTACTCGCTCCGGATCGCGGCGCCCGCCGTGGCGCGGGTCGAGGTCCCCGAGCGGGTCGTGTTCCTCTGCCCCAACCACCGCGTCCCGCCCCCGGTGGTGGCGGCCTGGCCCGAGGGCAGCTGGCAGACCCCGCTCGGCCCGGTGCCCGTCGATGCCGAGCTGACCCAGCGCCTGCTGGACGCCTGCCCGCGGGTCAGCGCCGGGACCGAGGCTCACCTCGAGGAGCACGCGATCGAGGTGCTCTTGCCCTTGCTCCAGCGGGCGCAGCCGCAGCTGAAGATCGTGGCGGTCGTGGTCGCCGAGCCGAGCTACGAGGGCCTGGCCGAGATCGGGCGCGGGCTGGCCGAGGCCGTGCGCGGGCTCGGCGGGGCTGCGGGGGAGGTCCTGATCGTGGCCTCCAGCGACATGAGCCACTTCCTGAGCGCCCCCGAGGCGCGCCGGCGCGACGAGCGCGCCCTGGAGCGCCTGCTGGCCTTCGACGCCGAGGGGCTGCTCGAGCGCTGCGTGAGCGAGCAGATCAGCATGTGCGGCGTGCGGCCGACGGTGGTCGCGCTCGAGGCAGCGCGGGCGCTGGGCGCGACCCAGGTCGAGCTCGTGGACTACGGGCACAGCGGCGAGGTCAGCGGCGACGAGAGCAGCGTGGTCGGCTACGCCTCGGCGATCGTCCGCTAGCTTTTCGGCGGAGCCTGAGCCTCGGGCCTCCAGACGTTAGGATCCGGCCTCAGAAACGCAGGAGAGGCCGTGGCGAACCGAGGACAAGACCCCGACCTGGTCAAGCACCTGGACCTGGCAGGCGACTTCATGCGCCTGCGCCTGGGCGAGGCGTCGGTGCCGCGCGTGGGGATCATTCTGGGCTCGGGCCTGGGCGGCCTGGCCGAGCGGATCGAGGACCCGATCTACATTCCCTACGCCGACGTGCCCTACTTCCCGGTCTCGACGGTCGAGGGACACGCGGGTCGGCTCGTGATCGGCGACCTCCCGGCGCCCGACGGGACCAAGACCCGCGTCGTCGCCCTGCAGGGGCGCTTCCACCTCTACGAGGGCTACGGCGCCAGCCAGGTCGTGTTCCCGGTGCGGGCCCTGGCCCGCCTCGGCGTCGAGGCCTTCGTGATCACCAACGCCGCCGGCGGGATCAACACCGACCTCGCGCCAGGCGACCTGATGATGATCACCGATCACATCAACCTCACGGGTCAGAACCCGCTGATGGGCAGCCACGACGATCGGCTCGGGCCGCGCTTCCCCGACATGGGCGAGGCCTACGACCCCGAGTTCCGTGAGCTGCTCAAGGCGGCGGCTAGCGAGCAGGGGCTGACCCTCAAGGAGGGTGTCTACACCGTCCTCTCCGGCCCCTCCTACGAGACCCCGGCCGAGGTGCGCATGCTGAGCAAGCTCGGCTGTGACGCCTGCGGCATGTCGACGATCCCCGAGGTCGTGGCTTGCCGGCAAATGAGCGTGCGGGTGCTGGGCATTTCGCTGATCAGCAACCACGCGGCGGGCCTGAGCGAGAACCCGCTCACCCACGCCGAGGTGATCGAGACCGCGAATCGGGTCGCGCCGAGCTTCGTGGACCTCGTGCGGACCACCGTCCCCCGCCTGGTCGAGGCGCTCGGCCGGAGCTAGCGCGTGGAGCAGCCGCCCCGCTTCACCGAGGTCCCCGACGAAGTCGCCCCGGCCTTCCTCGAAGCGGAGGGGCTGATCGCGCAGATGTTCGAGCGGCCGGTCCTCACCCCCGAGGAGGCCACGATCACGGTCGCGGGTGACCGCTACCTGCTCATCCGCGCGGACTCGCTCTCGGTCAAGTTCGCGGAGCGGATCCGGGAGCTGCTCGGGAGCCGGCTCGAGGACGACCACGAGCACGTGGGCGTCGCCCACGAGATGCTCTACGCGCTCTCGCAGGCCCTCGGGACCGCTGACGCACGCGCCGTCCTCGATCGGGACGGGGTGCGCGAGCTGGACGACCCCGCCCAGCGCCTGGCGGTCGGGCCGAGCCACTTCGCCCACAGCGGCTGGGGCCGGGTGCGGATCCACGGCGAGTCCGAGGTGGCGCCCGAGGACCCGCGTCAGCTGGTGCTGCACTACGAGCACCTCCACTCCTTCGAGGCCGACGCCTACCTCGCCGCCGGCGCGGCGGTCACGCGCCCGGCCTGCGTGATGAACGCCGGCTACTCCTCGGGGTGGTGCACCGAGGCCTTCGGCCAGCCCCTGGAGGCGGTCGAGGTCACCTGCCGCGCGCTGGGTGACGAGAGCTGTCGCTTCGTGATGGCGCCGCGAGGCAGCCTCGCGCAGCGGGTCGTCGAGCTCGGCCAGGCCCTGGGGAGAGAGCTGACGCCGCCGCCCGCCTACGTGCTGGGTGAGCGCGTCATGGACAAGGTGGCTGCGGCCGAGGCCGAGCGAGACCGCTCGCTCAAGAGCCTGCAGGCGCTCTTCGAGAACGCTCCCTTCGGGGCCTTCGTGCTCGAGCGGCGCGGAGACGAGCTCGTGATCGCGGGCGCGAACGTGGCGGCAGACGAGATCCTCGATCTGCCCTGCCAGGCCATGACCGGCGAGCGCGTGCGAGACATGTTCCCCGGGATCCCAGACACCCCCTTGGACGGGGTCGCTGGCCGGATCCTCTCGGGCGAGCAGGGGCGCTTTCACGACCCTCGCCTGAGCTACAAGGACGAACAGATCGAGGGGGTGTTCGAGGTCCACGCCTTCCTGTTCGAGTCCACGCGCGTGGCGGTGTTCTTCCGCGACGTGACGATGCTGGCGCGGGCCGAGGAGGCCGCGCGCGCAGCCGAGCGCCTCGAGGCCACCGCGACCCTCGCGGGCGGGATCGCCCACGACTTCAACAACCTGATGGCGGGCGTGCTCGGGAGCGTGAGCTTCCTGCGCCGCAGCCGGCCCGGCTGGGAAGAGGCCGACGAGACCCTCAACCGTGTAGCCCTCGCCGCCAACCAGGCCAGCGACCTGGCCCAGCAGCTCCTCTCCTACGCCCGCGGCGGCAAGTACGTCGAGGAGGACCTGGCCTTCGGTGAGCTGGTCGAGCGCGTCGCGCGCGAGCGGCGGGGAGAGGGCGCGAAGGTCCGCACCCGCGTCTCCTCGCGGGCGAGCGTCCGCGGCGATGCGACGCAGCTGCGCCAGCTCGTGGCCGCCCTGCTGCAGAACGCGCTCGAGGCGGCGGGTCCCCAGGGCGAAGTCGAGCTGCGCGTCCACGAGCAGCGGGTGGCCGACGCCGAGGCGCAGCGCCTCGAGCTGCCGCCAGGGCCCTTTCTGGTGCTGAGCGTGCAGGACGACGGCCCTGGCATGAAGGAGGAGGTCCTGGCGCGGGTGTTCGAGCCCTACTTCTCGACCAAGGCGGCCGGGCGCGGGCTCGGGCTGGCGGCGGCCTACGGCGTGGTGAAGAACCACGGGGGCGCGATCGAGCTCGAGAGCGAGCTCGGGCAGGGCACGGCCGCGCTGGCCTACCTGCCGCGGGCGGGCTCGCGTCGCTTCGTGCCCGCGCGCTCGTCCTCGGCCCGGCGCGACTGGGTCGAGCGCCAGGGGTCCCTGGAGGCGGTCGGGTCCCTCGCCTTGGGCCTGGCCCACGACTTCAACAACCTGCTCCAGGTCGCCAACGCCGCCAACGAGCGACTGCGCGCCCACCTCGCGCGCTCGGAGGGCGCTGAGGAGGAGTCGAACACCCTGGCCGTCGCGCTCGAGCGCTGTCAGCACCTGAGCGAGCGCTTGCTGGCGCTGGGACGCGCCCAGCAGGAGCCGATGCGCCCTTGCTCGCTGAACGAGCTGGCCTGCGAGGTCGCGCTCCTGGTCGCCTCGGCCGTGGGCCCCTCGGTCGAGGTCAAGCTCGAGCTGGCCGACGAGCTCCCCGAGGTCCGGCTGGCGCGCTCGCAGGTCGAGAACGCGCTGGTGAACCTGGTGTTCAACAGCCGCGACGCGCTCCCCGAGGGCGGCCAGATCTCGCTGGCCACCGGCCGGGGCGCGGGCTCACCCTCGACCTGCTGGGTCGAGGTCCGCGACACGGGCGTCGGCATGCCCGACGATCTGCTCCAGCGGGCGCGCGAGCCCTTCTTCACGACCAAGGACGAGGGCGGCACCGGGATCGGCCTGGCGATGGCAGACCGGGTCGTGCGGATCCACGGCGGCGAGCTCTCGATCCGCTCCAGCCCGGGCCAGGGGACCCAGGTCCGGCTCTCGCTGCCCGCCGTCGAGCCGCCCGCCGCCAGCACGCCGGCCCTCCGCGGGCTGCGGCGGGTCCTGATCGTGGACGACAACGAGCACGTGGCGCGCTCGACGGGCCAGCTCCTGCGCCTGGAGGGGCTCGAGGTCAGCGAGGCCCGCAGCGGGGAGGAGGCGCTCGAGCTCGTCCGCGGCGGCGAGCGCTACGACGTGGTCCTGCTCGACCTCGTGCTCGAGGGAATGGGCGGGCGCGAGATCTTCCGGCTCTTGCGCGAAGAGGTCCCCGGGCAGCCGATCGTGCTCTTCAGCGGCTACGGCGACCAGAGCCAGGTCGAGGAGCTGCTCGGTCAGGGGGCGGGCTTCATCGGCAAGCCCTTCAGCCTGGACGATCTCCTCGCGGCCTTGCGCCGCGCCTTCGCAGGCAAGTGAAGGTCCACCTCGTCGACGGGACCTTCGAGCTCTTCCGCTGCTTCCACGCCGCGCCTCCCGCCGAGGCCGAGGGGCGCCAGGTCGGCGCCGTGCGCGGGCTGCTGCACACCTTGGCCAAGCTGCTGCGCCGCGAGGACGTCAGCCACGTGGCCGTGGCCTTCGACGGCGCCCTGGATCGCCGCGACGACCCCGGCCCGCCGGGGCAGCAAGGGCTGGCCCTGGCCGCGACCCGCGCGCTCGGGCTGGTGGTGTGGCCCATGGTGCGCCGCTACGAGGCCGACGACGCGCTCGCGACCGGGGCCGCCCTCTACGCGGATCAACCCGGGGTCGAGCAGGTGGTGCTCTGCACGGCTGACAAGGACCTGGCCCAGTGCGTGCGCGCCGACCAGGTCGTGCTCTGGGACCGGATGCGGGGGCGCCGCTACGACGAGCCCGCGGTGCGCGAGAGGTGGGGCGTCGGGCCGGCCTCGATCCCCGACTACCTCGCGCTGCGGGGGGACGCCGCCGACGGCCTGCCGGGCCTGCCTGGCTGGGGCGCCAAGGGCGCGGCCACGCTGCTGGCGCGCTACGAGCGGCTGGAGGCGATTCCGCCCGAGGCCAGCGAGTGGGAGGTCTCGGTCCGCGGAGCCGAGCGCCTGGCGCGCACCCTGCGCGAGCGCTGGCACGAGGCGCTCCTCTACCGCGACCTGATCCGCCTGGCCCGGGACGTCCCCCTCCCCCACAGCCTGGCCGAGCTCGAGTGGCCAGGGGCGCCGCGCGGCGAGCTGGAGCGCTTCTGCGCGCGGATCGGCGAGGAGACGCTGCTCGAGGGGATCCCCCGCTGGGAGCAGGGTGCCTAACGCCGCCGGCACTTCGTCTTAGAGTATGCCCCGCCAGACAGCGCGGCTCTCGCGCGTCAGGTCAGGGGGGGTCGACGCCTCGACGCCCCAGCCGGAGGAGGACCATGCGCTCGCTGATCCCGCTCGCCTTGCTCGCCTTGCTCGCCGCGCCCGCCTCGGCGGACGATCCGCCCGCCAAGCCGGCCGACTCGCCGCAGGCGGGGCCCGCCCCCAAGCTCGAGGTCGAGAGCAAGGACCTCGACTTCGGCGAGATCGTGCACGGCGCCAAGGCGACGCTGAAGGTCGCGCTCAAGAACACGGGGCAGGCGCCCCTCGAGATCCGTCAGGTCAAGCCGAGCTGCGGCTGCACGGTGGCGGACTTCCCCCGGGTGGTCGCGCCAGGCACGGCGGGGGAGC
>CALDQK010000054.1 GCA_937911525.1 uncultured bacterium | reverse complement strand
GCGCTCCCACCAGGGTCAGCTCCTCGCCGACCACCAGCTCGCCTCCTTCGCCCGCGATGCGCACGTCGACCGCTTCCTGATCGACCGCCTTGGGCCGCTTCAACTCGGCGACCAGGTCGCCCTCGGCGCGGAGGCGACTGGCCGCGTAGCTCCAGCCGGGCACGCTCCCGCTCGGGCCACCCAGCGCCGCCAACGTCGGGAGCGGCGCGCGCTCCAGCCACAGCTCGCAGCGCTCGGCCTGAGCACGCCCTGCTGGCCGCTGGCCCTCGCGGGCCTCCACCGCCAGCGCGAAGGCGCGCACCCGGATCCGCTCCGGGTAGAGCTCGCCCGCCGCGGCCGGATCGGGCGCGTCGACCTTGACCCCCTGAACGGCGCGTCCGCTGAGCGTGAGCCCCGCCAGCCGTCCCTGCGCGAAGGCGCCGGTCTCCAGCTCGACCGGACCGCGCAGATCGAGCTCCAGCGGCGACAAGCGTCCCTCCCCCGCCTGGCACCGGAGCGTCGTCTCGCCCAGGCGCACCTCGGCTGGCTCCCGCGTGCGCAGGCGCGCGGCTCCTGGGTCGCGGGGGTCGAACCACAGGGTCAGCGAGCGGCCTTTCAGACCCCGCTCACCCGCCGAGAGCTCGACGCCTCCTTCGAGCACGATGCGAATCCGCTTCGAGTCGCCCTGCGGCAGCGAGACCTCCGCCCGCTCTGCGACCAGGCTCGCGGCGACCTTCCCCTGATCGAACACCTCGAGACGGGGACGCACGACCTCCTGCTCGTAGGGCCCCTCCGCGCTGAGGCTGCGCAGGCGCTCGCCGCGCAGCCGCCAGCGCACCTGACCGCTGGGGTCGGGCTGCTCGACCACGAAGGGTGCCTCGACCGCGCCGACCTCGACCGAGGACCCCACCCGCACGTCGAGCACGAGCTCCTCGGCCAGCCGGAGCCAGGTCGGGTCCCAGCGGCCGGTGCTGAGCGGCAGAGCTACCCCCAGGCAGCCCGCGCACGCGAGCACACCTACGAGGACACGAGCAGCAGCGCGCAGATCCATGGCCCCGTGATAGCCGAGGTGGCCGACTGGTTGTCAAGCGGTGTGAGGTCACCCGCGGCCGCGCTGTTGAGCGCTGCGCTCGCAGGCGCCTCGAACTAGAAGCCGTCGTCCTCCGACTCGAAGCCCTCTTCCTCGCCCTCGCCTTCGGCCTCTTCCTTGGCCGGCGCCGGGGCAGCTGCCTCCGGCGCGGGGGCGTCGGGCGGATCCCGGTGGGCGTCGACCCACTTGCGGTAGAGGACGCGCCGACGCTCGTCCTCGTAGTCCTCCCAGGGATCCTCGCCGCTGGCCTTGATCCGATCGACGTGCAGCTCGGTGAGGTGGTAGTGCGCCTCGCTCCGCCGCAGCGGGCCGTTGAGCGCGTTCTCCTCCTCCTCCGCCTTGAGGTCGTCGATCAGCTCGGCGTAGTCCTTGGGCTGACGATTGGCGCGGGCGATCTCCTCCGGCGTGCGGCGCACGTGGACGCGATGCCCGTGCTCCCCGAGGCAGCCCAGGAGGGAGCTGGTGAGCAGCGTGAGGACGACGAGGGAGGTCAGGCGAGGCATGGCGGCTCCAGAGCGCCGAGAAGGCTACCCGGACCGGCCTTAGGAGGCAACCACCTAGCGACGCAAGCGCCCTCGCCTGCAGGGGTTATTGCTCCGCGTCCGTCCCGGGCTTCGTCCCAGACCTGGGCACGGAGTGTGGCCACTCGGAGACGTGCGTCTGGCGCGCTCCACCGAGCCGGCGGGACTTACGAACCAATATGGCGTAATCCCACGCGGGCACGTAGGTTGCGGCCTAGTCCCGTCGAGGTGTCGGAATGAAGCTCTCTCGGTTCACCGCGTTCTGCCTGGCCCAGTCGTTGACGCTGATGTTCTTCGCGCTCAGCCCGACGCCGGCCTTCGCCGACGATCCGCCCGCAGCGGAGGACGACCTCCTCGACGGAGACCTCGACGACCTCGACGGCGACAGCTCGCCCGCGCCGAGCGCCAAGCCCCTTCCGCGGGGAGTGGCCGCTCCGCCCCCCGCGATCAAGAACGAAGTCGACGCCCGCGTCGCCGAGCTCGCGGCCCGCGCCGACGCCCTGGGAGACGAGCTCTTCGAGGAGCTGCCCCGCCTGCCCAACGCCGAGGAAGAGATCCGAGCGCGGATCGCCGAGGCGCAGCAGCGTGAGAAGGACCTCGCCCAGGAGGTCGAGCGGCTGAGCAAGCAGATCCAGGCCAAGGAGGAGAAGAAGAGCGTCATTGGCTACGGCGCGACGGTCGACCTCAACAAGCCGAGCCAGCCCTTCGAGCGGCTGCGGGGTCGCCCGCTCCGCGACGACCCCTTCGGGCGCAGCCAGTTCAACTGGTGGCAGTCGCTGCTCGGGCAGCTGGGCCAGAACGTCAAGGCCAACCTGCGCGGCCTGTCCCAGGCGCGGATCAACGCGCTCAAGGCCGAGGCCGACTCGCTGGCCCTCAGCCAGAAGCCGGCCCACCGCGCCTACGTCAACCTCAGCGTTCGGCGCGCCCTGGAGGGCTCGGCCCTGGGTCGCAACCTCGTGCGCCGCAGCGACCCCCGCCTGAACGACCTCTATCGGGGTCGCCCCCAAAAGGGCGCCGCGACCGCCCAGACCAACAAGGCGCGCAAGGCGGCCAACCCGCTCGACCTCGGCAACAGCCGCGAGCAGGTCCGCGTCGAGCTGCTGCCGCGGGTCCGCGACCCGATCACGGGGCTCGAGAAGCCGATCGTCAACCTGACCCTCGGCGACCCTCCCGGCGGTCGCTAACCAAGCAGCCTAGGCTGAGTCGAGGAGCTGTCGCACGTGCGACAGCTCCTGCGCGTTTAGCCCTTGTCCGCGACCCCGCTGAGCGAAGAGGGTCGGCGGCGCTTCTTGGCGGCGAGCTCGGGGTAGAGCGGCAAGATGTCCGCGCCGTAGCGGAGCGAGCGCACGGTCCGGTACTCCCGCGAGAGGTCGAGGTCCAGGTAGACCTTCTTCTCGTTCTTGAGCCCGAAGCTGGTCGAGAAGCAGAGCTGCTCGGCGCCCTCGCGCAGGTAGCCCTTCCGCACCGGGTCGTGCCCGTAGATCACGATGTGATTGCGCTGCTCGCCGATCTGCATGCGCTGCAGGAAGCGCCGCACGGCCAAGGGGCCCGAGTTGCGCGCCCAGAAGAGCTCGCCCAGGACGGGGACGGCGAGCATCTCGCGCACGGTCTTGTCCTCGTGGCCGGCGTATTCGACGTTGACCACGTCGTCGTAGCCAGCCTCGAGGACCCGCGGCGCGCCGTGGGTCGCCACGATCCCGCGCCCGAGGACCGCCGCGATCGGCAGGGTGCGGAACATGGCCTTGTAGACCTCGGTCTTCTCCGGGCCGACCGTGGCCTCGAGGAACTCGGTCTCCGAAGGGTCCTTGTGGAACTTGCGCGTGAAGGGCCCGCCGATGTGGCTGTGCTCGTGGTTTCCGATCAGCGTGAACACGCGCTGGGGGAACTCCTCCTTCAGGCTCATGAAGGTGTCGATCACCTCCTCGGTCTGGTCCCGGTAGAAGCTGCCCAGGTGCTCGGGCCAGTTCCGCGGCGAGTAGACCGGACCGTGGACGAGGTCGCCGGTGAAGAGCAGGAACACCGCGTCGCCGGACTCTTCGCGCGCGGCGCGCCACGCCTCGACCACGGCCGTGAAGTCGGGCAGGTTGCCGTGCAGGTCGGTGCACACGATCGCGCGACCCTGGGCAGGCAGGTGCAAGACCTTGCCCACTTGCTTGGGCTCGACGAGGCTGATCGAGGGTGGGGTCGACGACACGCGCTCCTCCAAGCGACACGATAATGTAGGCAGGCCAGGGTGCGCCCGACAAGGGGGATCGCTTGCGCCGCTCGATCGACGTCGACATGGAGTGCTGGTTCTGCGACGCGCCGATCGAGCGCGAGGCCGTGGAGCGCGAGGGTCACCTCGTCCCCCGGCGGCGCAGCGAAGGCGGGCCCTATTACCACTACCGCTGCGAGAGCTGCCTCCGGCGCTGCCGGGTCGAGAAGAACCGCGCGGGGGCGCTGATCGTGACGCCCCCGCCGAGCGTGCCCCTGGTGGACTCGATCATGGCCACCTTCGACCCCGACCTGAAGCTCGAGCTGGAGCGGAAGCGCGACTACGCCACCCGCCGCAAAGGGCGCCGGGAGTGGTTCTTCGGCCTCTACGCCGACGAACTCTGGGCCGAAGGGGTGCGGCCCAGCGCCGACGGGGGCTACGCAAGGCAGGGCAAGACCCGAGCGCAGGCGCGACAGGAGCGGCGGAGACGCCAACCCCAGCGGAAGGCGAAGCCCAAGGGCCGCCCCCGCTCCGAGCCGGATCCCCAGCCCGATGCCCGGCCGGATCCCCCTCCCCCTGAGCCGCCTCCGCAGGCGGAGCCCGAGCCGCCCCCTCCCCCTCCCCCGCCCAGCCCCGCGCCCGAGCCCACGCCTTACGAGATCCTGGGG
Source organism: uncultured bacterium (assembly GCA_937911525.1). Taxonomy (GTDB): domain Bacteria; phylum Planctomycetota; class J058; order J058; family J058; genus NORP233. The sequence continues at coordinate 16,543 of CALDQK010000054.1, read as the reverse complement.
CTGGAGCCGGGGGCGACCCGCGGCGAGGTCCAACAGGCCTTCCGCACGCTCGCCAAGCGCTACCACCCCGATCGCTTCGAGACCCTCGACGAGGACTTCCGCGAGCTGGCCCAGGCCAAGTTCATTCGCCTGAAGTCGGCCTGCGACGAGCTGCTCGAGCGCCTCCCCCCAGACTCCTGAGCCTGCGGGATTCTCCTTCAGGCGCGTCCGCTCCCTGGTCGAAGAGGAAACAACCCTCGACTTCGGAGAGACCTCATGCGCCCGACGCTCATGCGACTGATCCTGCCGCTGGCCCTCTGCTTCGGCAGCGGCGGCTGCGCCTACTTCGCCGCCACGCCCCCGCTCGACCTCGCGGACGCCGAGGTCCACGCGACCAAGGACGTCCCCGTCCCCCAGGGCTTCGCTCTCGATAAGAGCGCCAGCCACAAGCACCAGCGCGATGGCTTCCGCCGCTACGAGCTCGTCTATCGCCGCACCGAGTATCTGAGCGAGGAGCGGGTGCGGGAGTTCGTGCAGCAGACCTACACCCGCGCCGGCTGGAAGCTCCGCTTCCTGTGGGGCCTCGAGGAGAGCAACTTCCTCTTCGTGCGCGGCGCCGAGGAGTGCGAGGTCCGGGTCACGGAGGACTTCGGGGACCGCTTCACCACCCTCCACGTCTGGGTTCGGCCCCGCGAGACCCCCGATGGCTCGTTGGTCGCCGCTAAGTCCTTGCAGGGGAACGCGCGGAACGGTGTTGGTACGCAAGGCACGGTGGCTGCCTCGTCGGAGCGTGCGCCCAAGTAGCTCCATACAAACAACTTCGAGCTTCATTTCAGGCTGGCCGGAACAATGTTCCCGGCCAGCCTTGTTTCGTATATGACACTCATATCTGGGATCGGCTCATTCCCTGAACCTGACAACACGATGGGTTTAGGGTGCAAGCCAATGAAATATGGAGGTTAGGGCGAGCGGGTCCAACGGCACGTGCCATGCAATAGAGCCGATCAACACCAAGCACAACAGGGTTTGCCGCGAACTCAGGAAGCGGCGCCCGAAGGGAAGAATCACCATGGGTTTCGGCTACAACCGCTACGCTGTCGTTCTGTTCGCTCTGACCATCGCCGCCGGCACCGGCTGCTCCTCCAAGAGCAGCAACAAGGGCTTCGCGAGCACGACCGCTGCCACCACCAGCTCCTCGTCCGCCGCTAACACCACGAGCGGCTCGCAGGCCCTCGGCACTGGCCCCCAGCTCCAGGCCGCGCGCTTCGTCGACGAGGACAACGACGACATGATCAGCAAGGGCGACAAGATCGTCCTCGAGTTCGACGGTGACCTCGACCAGGTCAGCTCCTCGCTCGACCCCGCCACCGAGTTCACCCTCGCCGTCGCCGGTGACTCCTTCGGCACCGGCGCCACGGTTCAGGCCGCTGGCAGCGCCATGGAGCTCGAGATCGTCCTCGGCGACAACGCGATCCTGCGGATCAGCGACGCCTTCGATATCGCGAAGACGACCCCCGGCAGCAGCACCGGAATCAACGTCGCCTTCACCTCGACCCTGAAGGGCTTCGACAGCGGCACCGTCCGCGCCGCCGCCCAGCCCCTCGATATCGACGGCACCCTCTCGGCCGGCTTCCGCGCCTCGGGCAGCCTCAACTCGGCCCGCGGCGGTCACGACGCGGTCGAGCTCGACGACGGGCGCGTCCTGGTGGTCGGCGGCGCCTCGGCCAAGGGCAAGAAGGGCTACGTCGCCGAGCCGGAGATCTTCGATCCCCTCACCGGCACCTTCACCCGCGTCGCCGACCTCTCCGGTGACAAGGGCGTCATGAAGCGCGGCAAGGTCACCGTCCGCCAGATCAACGCCACCGCGGTCAAGCTCACCGACGGCACCGTCCTCGTCTGCGGCGGCCACGGTATCGAGAAGAAGAGCTTCTTCGGCCTGGGCGGCGACAAGGAGGACACGCTCGAGAGCGCGTTCATCTTCGACCCCACCACCAACGAGTTCCGCCAGATCGGCGACATGCAGTATGCCCGCCACAGCCACACGGCCACCCTCATGGACGACGGCCGCGTGCTGATCTCGGGCGGCTACAACGAGTCGTGGTGGAGCAAGCACAAGACCCAGGCGCCCTTCGAGATCTACGACCCCGCCAAGGGCAAGTTCGAGAAGATCGGCAGCATCTTCAGCCGCTTCAAGAGCAAGGAGGGCCGCATGAACCACACGGCCACCGCGATCGAGAACGGCACCGCGATCCTGCTGACCGGTGGTAACCGCTACGAGGGCGGCTACCTGTTCGGCCTGGTCAAGCCCAAGCTGAAGATGAACTCGGCGGCTGAGGTGGTCCGCGGCAACGCCAGCGAGAAGACCGCTGACCTCAACCCCCCCCGCATGCACCACGCTGCCGCGGCCGTGACCCCCCGCAACGTCCTCGTCGCTGGCGGCCACGACCCCAACGGGATCCACAACAGCATGGAGCTCTTCGACAGCGCGACCGGCGCCTGGACCGCCACCGGCAACATGGCCACCGCCCGCACCGGCTGCCAGATCGTCCCCGACAAGAACATGGCCCTGATCATTGGCGGCACCGACGGCACCCAGGAGATCGACACGGTCGAGGTCTACGACGCCGACGCCAAGGCCATGAGTTCGACGACCTACAAGCTCGACACGGCCCGGAACAACTTCTCGGCCACCAAGCTCAAGGACGGTCGGATCCTGGTGATCGGCGGCTTCGCCGGCGCCGCCAGCCTCGACGGCCTCGACGGTCAGCCCGTCGCCAGCGCGGAGATCTTCGTCCGCCAGTAAGCGAACCCTTCACGCAATCCTTCGGCGCCGGGCACTGCCCGGCGCCGTCGGCATGTACGGACCTCAGGCCGGCACCGAAATGAGCCGGCGAAAGGAATCAGACATGAGCCAGCGAATCCTCATCGTCGGCGCCGGCGCGGTCGGCCTGGTCTACGCCCGCCACCTCGAGCTCGGCGGGGCCGAGGTCGCCCTCTACGTCAAGGAGAAGTACGCCGCCGAGGCCCAGGCCGGCTTCACGCTCTACCCCCTCAACGCGCGCAAGGGCACGCGCGCCCGGCTCGAGGGCTGCGCGGTCCTGACCTCGCCGGTCGAGGTCGCCGAGCAGAGCTGGGATCAAGTCTGGCTCTGCATCTCGTCCACGGCCCTGCGCGGCGCCTGGCTCGACCCCTTCCTCGAGGCCCTCGGCGAGGACACGACCCTGGTCTGCCTCCAGCCCGGGCTCGACAGCATGAGCTACCTCGGCGAGCGCTTCCCGCTCGAGCGCCTGGTGATGGGCATGATCGGGCTGATCAGCTACCAGGCTCCCCTGCCCGGCTACGAGGAGCCCGCCGAGCCTGGCGTAGCCTACTGGTTCCCGCCCCTCTCCCCGAGCCCCTTCAGCGGACCCAAGCCGCGCCGGGACGCGGTCGTGGCGGGTCTGCGGGCGGGAGGCTGCCCCGCCAAGGCGGTCGAGGACGCCTCGGTCTCGGGCGCCCTCGGCTCTGCCGTGCTGATGCCCCACCTCTGCGCGCTGGAGCACTGCGACTGGAAGATGGACGCCCTGCGCAAGAGCGATGCCCTGGCCGCTGCCAGCGCCGCGAGCCAAGAGGCGCTCGAGATCGTGCGGGTCGAGGCCGGCCGCGCCCGCCCCTGCCTGCGCCACGCCGTGCGCCCCTTCGTGCTGCGCCTCGTGATCTCGGCCGCGCCCAGCCTGCTCCCGCTGCCCTTCGAGGACTACATGCGCTACCACTTCACGAAGGTCGGCGACCAGACCCGCTTCATGATGGGCCGCTACATCGAGCGCGGCCGAGCGCTCGACCTGCCGGTCAGAGCGCTCGAGAGCCTGCTGGCCAAGCTGCCGGAGCTCGCGACCGTCGCAGGCTGAGCGCGACGGCGTGTCCCCGTTCCGGCTCTGAAGGGGGAAACTCGAAGACGCGAAGGAGGCAGCTCCGCTGAAACGTCGCCGCGCTCTGCCGGTTTCGAAGTTGGAACCAGCGAGAGCACCGAGAGCACAAAGGCTCACGGAGAGCGGGCCTGGCGCTCCGGGGCACGCGAACGCGAAGCGGAATCGGATCACGAGATCGCTAGAGCTGAGGCTCTCTGTGAATCTCTGTGTCCTCCGTGTCCTCTGTGGTTCTTTGAAGCCATGTCGATGGGGTCTCGGACCAAGCGACAGCTAGCGCCGTGGCTCTCCGCGGAGCTGCCAATCTCGTGTCTTCGAGTTCCCCCTTCGAAATCGAACCGGAGGGTTCCTACTTCTTCAGCTCCACCACCACGTTCAGCTGCTCGGCCTCGTCCACGCGCCGGAGCAGCTTGCGGAAGGCCTCGTAGCGCGCGGGCGGGACCTTGCCCGGCCGCAGCAGGAGCGAGCGCTCGATCCGCAGCAGGCCCGGCTTGGGCTGGGTGACCTGGAGGCTGAAGTGGAGCAGGTTCCCCGCGATCCGCACGCTGGGGGGCGGATTGGGGCAAGCGAAGGGCCCGAGCTCGACCTCGGTCACCTGGCGGTTGAGGACCGGGGACTCGAGCACCAGGTCGAAGATCCGCCGCTGGCGGCTGCCGAGCTGCGGGGTGAGCTGGCTCGGGGTCAGCAGCCCGTGCAGGACGAGGGCCCCGTCGCCGCGGCGGCTGACCACCTGCGGCGCCTGGAACTTGAGCCGCCAGCGCAGGGGGACGCCCTGCTCCTCGACTCCGGGTAGCCCGTAGCCGAGCAGGTTGGCGCCCGGGAACATGCGGCTCACGCGCTGCGCGAAGAACTGGCGCAGCTGGTTGTCCTGAGCCCGCGAGAGCTGCTCCTTGAACCCGTAGCTGCCGAAGCGGCGCACCTCCTCGGCGATAGAGCCCTCTGCGCTCCCGTCGGGACCCAGCTTCAGGCGCAGGCGCGCGCGGGCCCCCTCGTCCTCGAGGTCCCCGCGGGGCAAGACGAGGGGCGCGCCGCCGCCCGCCTCGCAGGCGTAGGCCGGCGCCCCCCACAGCTGGAAGGGCAGCTTGGTCCGGGGGGCGAGGCGGTGCGCGAAGGGGAACAGGAAGAGCGGCTGCTCGTCCTGGCTCGTCGGCGAGATCCGCACCAGCGGGATCGAGAACTGCCCAGGCTCGGGGTGGTCCCAGTCGGTGGGCTTGCTCGCGTAGGGGCTGGCCCCCGCCAGGATCAGGTCGTGGGGGATCTCGGCGGCCTCGAGCAGGCCGAGGAGCAGGTTCAGCTTGCTCCCCGCGCGGGCTGCCAACACCTGCTCGGGTCGAGCGGCGTTGCCTTGATCGCGCACGTGCTCGTGCACGAAGTCGAGCAGCTTCAGGGCCTGGGCCTGGGCGCCCGTGACCCCCTGCACCAGCTCCTTGGCCTTGGCGACCACGGAGGGGGCCGGCGCCTTGCCGACCAGGGTCCGCTCCCGATAGGGCCCGTCCAGCTGATCGAGGGTCCGCGACTCCAGCACCTTGATCCAGGGCAGGAACTCGTCGCGGTCCGGCGCCGGAGGCTCCGGCTCGACGCGCGGCATGTTGCGCGCCTCGTAGACGTGCACGATCCACTCGCCCCGCTTGGTCTGGGTGTGCTTCATGCCGCGCCGGCGCAGGTTGCGCTCGATCACGGTCACCGGGGCGTCCTCATGGATCAGGAGCACCCAGCGCGAGAGCCAGAAGGGCTCCGCCAGGCCCGGGTCCATGAAGTAGAAGGGCCCGTTCGAATACTGGAAGCCCGCCGCGCCCTCGCGCCGGCGGAAGGAGTGCTCGACCAGCGCGCCCGGCGTCAGCCCCGGCATGCGGAACTCGCCGGTGTTGGCCCGGATCGGCTCGTAGACCGAGCCGTCGGGGCGGATCGTGCGGATCGCGAGGGTCTCGCCCGCGGTGGGCCGGCGGCTCAGCTCCTGAGTGCCGCGCTCGTCGAGCAGGCGCCATACCTGGTGCACGACGTCGACGCTCGAGGTGTCGGGGTAGATCCGGGTCACGGTCTGGTCGAAGAGGCACACCCGGTCCGAGCGCGGCCACTTGCCGCGCGGCGGGCTCTGGGTGCGCAGCTCCTCGAGGTCGGGCGCCCACTCCTCCCAGAAGCGGTCCTCCTTGCCGGTCAGCCCGCTCAGCAGCTGGCGCGCGCCGTGGTCGCCCGGCTCCTCCTCGAGGACCGCCGCCAGCAGCTCCTGCGCCTCGGCCTTGGCCTTGGGGTCGCGGTGCGCCTCCTCCGCCAGCCGGGCCGCCAGGATCCGCTTGCGCACGACGGAGTCGGCGTCGGCGGCCACCCAGGCGCGCAGGGCCTCGATCTCGGGGTAGCGCTGGCCGAGGCCGCGGAACACGCGCCGGCGCTGGAGCGCGAGCTCCTCGGCGTCCGCGCCGCTGGCCTTGGCCCACGCCTCCAGCGCGGCCAGGGCCTGGCGCCGGTCGCTGCGCGCGATCGCCTGGTCCACCTTGCGCAGCACGAGGTCCGTCCGGCCCCGGTTGAGGTCCAGGATCGCCTGGCGCAGGCGCTCGCCCTCCGCGCCCCCGTCCTCGCCGCGCGACTCGAGCAGCGCGAGCTGGGTCATCACGATCGGGAGCAGCCCCTGCTGCTCCTGCGGCGCCGCGGCCAGGGTCTGCTCGGCGGCGTGCAGCCAGCCCTTGCCGCGCAGGGCGGCGACCAGGCGCAGGCGGGTGAGCAGGTCCCGCGGCTCGGCCTCGAGCAGGGCCTCGAGGCCCAGCGTGCCCTCGATCGTGCGCTCCTCGGCCAGGTCGAGCTGGGCCAGCGCGCGCCGGCCTTCGACCGACTCGGGATCGGCCAGGAGCGTGGACTCATAGGCCCGCTTGGCCTCGCTGCGGCGCTCCTCGGGCGGGAGGTGGTTCGCGCCCTGCACCAGGCGCGCCCGCAGCCGGTGGAACCAGGCGACCTTCGCCAGGCGCCCCGCCGGGACGTCCTCGGCGATGGCCTCCAGGGCCCCCAGGGCCTCCTCGCTCATTCCCTCCCGGCCCAGGAGCCAGGCGTAGAGGCCGCGACGCTCGGGGTCCCGCTCGGCGGCCAGCTCGCTCAGGCCCGCCAAGGGCCCGGGCTGGCGCGGCGCGGCCTGGCTGACGTCGACCTCTTCGCTGAGGGACTCCTCCAGGCGTCGCGGGGCGCCGGTCGGGTCGAGGAGCTGGGCGGCGAAGCTCGCGCGGGCCCCGCCGGTCAGCTTGATCACGATCCGGTTCCAGCCGGGTCGGAGCACGACCGGGAGCCGGACCGTGCCCGGCAGCCGCAGCCGGGCGCGATCGACGGTCCCCGCCAGGGCGCGGTTGATCCACACCCGCGCCGAGGGCCCGCGATAGACCAGCGAGGCGTCGGTCTCCTCGGCCTCGGTCCAGCGCACGTGGGTCACCACGTAGCTCACCTGGCCCACACCCTCGAGACCCTCCGAGAGCGCGATCGCCGCTCGGCGCGGGTCGCGCTTCAGCTCGCGCCAGGCGCGCTCCTCGCCGCGCCAGCCCTTGAAGGTCCGGCGCGGGGCGAGGACGCGGGCGTTGGCCGCGCCCTCAGCGGGGAAGCGGGTCTCGAGCGCCGCGTTGGGCGCGATCCCGAAGGGCCCGACGGCCAGGAAGCGGCTCAAGAAGCCGCGCTCCGCCAGGGTCCTCAGGGCCTCGTCCCTGGCCCCCGCGCGCTGGTAGAGGTCGACCAGCACGCTCAGCATGGCGTCCGTGTTGTGCCCGCTCTTCGCGAGCAGCGCCGGGATCCGGCTCAGCAGGGTCCGCCGCCCGTGAGGCACCAGCGAACGCAGCCGCGAGAGCTCCGTCAGGAGCAAGGGCACGCGCGGGTCGTCGGGGCCCTCCTCCAGCTGGTCGAGCAGGCGATCGAACTCGAGGCTCGGCTGCCCGCGGTCGAGCTCCTCGGCGAACAGGGCCTCGGCCGCGGCTGCGGGCGCGGCCAGACCGGCCAGGCCGAGGGCGAGGGTCAGCGCGCCGAAGAGCGCGCGCGTGCTGTAGCTGTTGCGCATGATTCGCTCCCTCACTGCTCGCTCCCTCACTGCTCGCTCCCGCCCTGCTCGATCACCGGGCGCTCCCGCTCGGCCCGGTCGATCTGCTCGACGAACTTGCGGAAGGCCTCGTATTGGGCCTGCGGGATCCGGTTGGTCTCGATCCGCAGCACGCGCTGGACCTCGATCCCGCCCGGCTTGCGCACGTAGACGCGCTGGTAGCTGCCAAAGGAGGTCTTGAGCTCGACCGGCTTGGGCAGGCTGCGGACCCGCGTCCCCTTGGGGAGCACGTAGCGCACGGCCTCCTCGACCCCGCTCGGGACCGAGAGCACGACGTCGTGGGTCCGCTGGGTGTCGGCGGCGAGGTCGCTCAGCTTGCCGCCGCGCAGGTAGACCATGTCGAAGAGCCAGCTGCGCATCTCGACCAGCTCGAAGCCCCCGTCCTGAGCCGGCCGCAGCATGCGCGGGATCACGGCCTCGACCTGGACCGGGAGCGGCTTGCTCAGGTCGACCGGGTCGCCGGCGTCGACCTTGAGCACCTTGGCGCCGTTGTAGAAGCGGCCGACCTTGGGCTGCAGCTCCTCGCGCCGCCGCCCCTCGGTGGTCATCCACTCGCGCAGGATCACTTCGAAGGTCCCGCTCCCCAGGAGCGTGCTCTTGACCCGCCCCGCGCCGTCCTCGCTCAGGACCACCTCGTGGCGCTCCTTCATCCCGTTGGCCATCGGCCCGCGGAAGGGGATCTCCTTGAGCAAGGCCTGCTTGGGCGTGATCACGACGACCTCGGCGCCGTAGTCCATGCTCGGGAGCGTCTTGTAGGGGTGGTACTCGGCGGTGCCGTCGAGGAAGATCCCGCCCTCGAAGTCGACCCACGAGATGCAGTGGTTGAAGTGGCTCATCAGCGGCAGGCTGAGGTCCTCACGCCCGCGCCCGTCCTCGCCGAAGATCAGCACCGGGTGGGCCTCGACGCCGATCACCGAGAGCATCGTCCCGATCAGGGTCGCCTTGTCCTTACAGTCGCCGAAGCGCCGCGCGAAGATCTTGGTCGCGTTGTAGGGCTTGAAGCCGTGCACGCCGAACTCCCAGTCGTCGCTGTAGCCGATCTCGGTGACCACGAACTCGTAGATACGTCGGATCTTGTCCTCGGTCGTCTTGGCGCCCGCCACGAGCTCCGCCACCTTGGCGCGGATCGCGTCGTCGACCTCGTGCTGCCCCTTGACCAGGCCCCAATACCAGCTGGAGAAGGTGTTCCAGTCCTTGAAGCTCGAGACCTGCAGCGTCGGCAGGGCCTCCTTCATCCAGGGCATGTTGGGCTCGGTCTCGAGCGGCGCTACGCCCCTGGCCTCCCACACCCAGGTCCGGGTCTCCTCGCCCACGACCTCCTGGGGTTTGCCGACGCGGCCGCCCGGGCTGTGGAGGTAGAGCTCCCGGCTGCGCGGCGCGATCAGCACGAAGCGCATCCGGTCCACGACGACCTGGTCCTGGAAGGCGACCGTGCGCCCGTAGTAGTCGCCGAAGAAGCCCTGCTCCTGGTCGTCGATCCGGTAGCGGAGCTCGAGGATGTCTCCCGGGCTGAGCGCGGGGAAGGCGACCGTGAAGCCCTGGCGGCGCACGAACTCGCCGCCCGTGAAGCCCCGCCGGCTGCCGACCGGGGCGTCGCTGACCGTCCCGTCGGCGCGGTAGAGGCGCCCGCGCTGGACCTCGATCGACTGATCGCTCTCGTAGCCGATCCCGTAGCGGCGCAGCTGCGTGGCGCCCTCCCGGCTCTCGACCCGCAGGATCAGCTGGGTCCAGCTGCTCTTGGTGCCGTCGGGGTTGACCCGATCTACCTCCTGGCGAAGCACCACCCGGTGGGTGCGCTTCTTGTCGAGCGGGTGCTTGCGCGCCGCGGCCACCAGCGGCTCGGGCTCGATCACCCACTCGCGCTCGAAGTGCGAGATCGCGCGCCGCTTCCCGCGGTCCAGGTAGGCCAGATACTTGCGCAGCTCGGTCCGCTTGGGGTCCAGGGCCAGGGACTGCTCGAAGTCCGCCCGGGCGCCCGCGGCGTCCGCGATCCGCTCCCGCAGCCGCCCGCGGCGCTCCCACAGCTCGGGGTCCTGGGGCCGCAGCTCGATCGCCTGACCCAGGGCCGCCACCGCGCCCTTGAGGTCGCCGCCGCGGCGGCGGAAGTCGCTCAGCTCCAGGCGCAGGTAGACCAGGCCCGGCTCGAGGGCCAGCGCGCGCTTCAGCAGCTGCTCCGCGATCCCCCGCTGCCCGAGCTTCTCGCGCCGCTCCGCCAGCTGGAGCAGGGTCCAGCTGCTGCTCCGGTCGGCGGCGAAGCGCTGGTCGAGGAGATAGCCGACCCGGCCCTCGTCGCCGCGCCGCTTGGCCTCCTCGTAGGCCTCGTCGAGCAGCTGCAGCGGCCACACCTCGACCTCCTCGTTGCTCAGCCGCTCTTCGAGCTCCTCGCAGAGCTTGTCGAGCTCCCCGCGGGCGAGGGGCGCCCGCGCCAGGGCCACCAGCACGTCGCGCCACACCAGGCGCGCCTCGAGCAGGCGCGGGTGCTTCTCGATCACCGGCTCGAGCAGCTCGCGCGCGCGCTCGGCGTTGCCCAGCACGTCGAGGTAGTAGTCGGCCAGGAGCATCCGCGCCCGCGGGTGCTCCGCGTCGTGGGCCAGGACCTGCTCCAGGCACTGGCGCCAGGCGTTGTACTCGGCGTTGACCGAGAACTCGCCCGCCGCCCGCAGGGTGGAGGCCAGGAACATGCGATAGCCCGCCTGGCGGGGCGCGAGCTCGACGGCGCGCTTGAAGGCCTCCCGGTCGGGGTGCTCGGTGCTGTCGTGCCCGCCCGTCAGGTAGTGCAGATATCCCAGCTGGAACCAGGCCCGGGCGTCCTGGGGGAAGCGCGCGACGCGCGCCGCCAGGGTCGCGCGCCCGTCGCGGGCGACCTCGCAGCGCGGAGCCTTGCCGAGCGGGAAGGCCGGCTGGCCCTTGATCTCCGCCAGGGTGGCCTCCTTGACGCCCGCGGCCGGCCCGCCCTCGGGCGAGGTGACCCGCAGGCGGAAGCGCCAGTCACCGGTCTGATCGGCGACCTTGAGCAGGACCTCGTTCCAGCCGGGCTGCAGCACGACGCCGACGTGATCCTGGTCGGGGGAGTACTCGCGTCGCACGCCGCGCTCCAGCAGCGAGACCCGGTTGACCCACAGCTCGGCGGCTTCGTCCGAGCCCAGCCGCAGCGCGACGGGGGTCTCTCGCTCGACCTGCAGGTAGGTGACCACGTAGGCCAGGCACTGGTCGTTGGGCCGGACCAGCTCGTCGAGGTCGACGACCCCCGAGGGCGGCCGCTCGACGGGGAGCGGCCGCCAGGCGATCTCGAGCCCCTTGCCCTGGGCCTTGGCGGCCGGGTCGAAGGGGTCCTTCTCGGGCGGATAGGCGAGCGAGAAGCCGCGGCCCCGCTCGTTGTCGAAGGGCCCGATCAGGTAGAAGCGCGTCAGGACCCCCAGCTCCTGCACCTGCTCCTGGGCCAGGTCCAGCTGCCCCAGGGTGCGCAGCTGGTCGACCAGCAGCGTCTTCGCGCGCGCGCGGGTCATGGGCGTGAACACCTCGCCCTGGGCGTAGCGGGCGAAACGCTGGACCACGTCGCTGACCTTGCCCGCCTGATAGGCCAAGCCGTCCAGGCGCTCCAGCGCCACCTCAGCCACCGCGCCGGCCTCCGCGGCGCTGACGCCGCCGGCCTTCTGGGCCGCGGCGAGGAGGCCGAGCTGGTCGGCCAGCGCGCGATAGGCGGCCTCGAGGTCCCCGCGCGACTCGGCGAAGAGCGCCTCGCTCTCGGCCACGTCCGCGAGCGGGATCCGCCAACCCTCGGCCCCGCGCACGGTCAGGATCGAGCTCATGGGGAGGCGGACCCGCCAGCCGGCGCTGTCGAGGACGATGGCTTCGCCGTTCTCCTCCACGATCCGGCCTGCGACCGGGGCGCCGCCGCCGCGGGTGGTGACGCGCACCTCGCGGGCGGGCGCGTCCTGGGCCGTGGCCGCGAGGGGAGACGCGGCGAGGAGAGCGAGGATGAGCGGTATACGTGAGGTCACGCGGGTCCTCCTGTGGGGGGAGAGCGCGACAGGTTAACGGGGATGGGGGAGCGGCGGAGGTTCAGAGTGGATCCCCCCCACGAAGAGGAGCCGCCGCGCCCGCGACGGCTCCTTCCGGCTCGTCGTGCTGGGGGCGCGCTACTTCTTGATCAGGTGCGCGTCGGCCCAGTTGGCTCGACCGAGCACGTGCAGCGAGACCGGGTCGAAGTCGGCGATCAGGGTCAGGGTCTTCTTGCCGCTGACGTCGATCGAGACGGGCTTGGGGTCCTCGCCCTTGCGGATCCGCAGGCCCTCGGCCAGGTCCTTGACCGGCTTGCCGTCGACCAGGATTCGGAACACGACGCCGCCGAAGCCGGGCTCGCCCAGATACTTCACTCCGTCGTCCAGGCCGACCAGGGCGTTGAAGCGCCGATACTGCCCGTCCAGGCGGTAGGTCAGCTTGCTGTAGCTGTGGACCCCGAGGCCCTTGGCGAAGGTCCGCCCGTCCAGGCGGAGCGGGCCGCCCGCGACGTTGGCGTCCTTCTTGAAGCCCCACACCTCGGGCTCGAAGGTGAACTCGGGCGGGAAGCGCTGCTCGACCTGCGCCGGGGTCAGGTCCGAGAGGTAGGCGAAGCGCCCGTTCTGGACCCTGAGCGACTCGAGGCGCGGGCGGGAGATCGAGAGCTTGCCCTTGTCCCCGATCGGGTGCTCGACCACGAGCGCCTCGTCGTCGAGCGAGAGAGGCTTGGCGCGCAGGCTCGAGCCGTCGATCAGACGCACCGCCACGAGCAGGCCCTCGAGCGGCTTGGGCTCGTCGAGGGGCACGATCGAGATCAGCTTGACCTTGATCAGGTCGTAGGAGAGCACGCCCAGCCCCGAGCCCCCGTCGGTGTCGGTGTCGATCTTGACCTTGGCGCCGTCGATCGAGACCACGCTCCCGCGCAGCTCGCCGCCCTTCTCGAGCACGACCATGTCGGCGGTGCTCTTGGCCGCGAGCCGCTCCTCGAGGGCGCGCTCCTCCTCGAGGGAGCTGGACTGGGGGATCACGCCGCGGATCTGCTCGATCGAGATCCTGAGCGCGCCGAGCGCGTCGCTCTTGAAGCCGATCACGTCCTCGTTGCCGGCCTCCAGCGTCCCGCGCAGGGTCGCCCCGTCCAGCAAGATCAGCTTGGCCTGGCCCGGCTTGACCCGGCCCGCCGCGCCGAAGCGGATCGACTTGACCGTGTCGAGGGGGAGCGAGCGCCCCGCCGTGCGCACGACGAGCTTGCCCTCGCTGCCTTCGATTCGCTGCACACGCTCCTGATAGGTCCCGCCCAGGGCCTCGATCTGGTTCTGCGCGGCGGCGCTGCTCGCACCCAGAGTCAGGGCCATCAGCGCGAGTGGCAGCAGTGGCAGCGCGAGCGGGAGCGTTCGGGGGCGACTGGATGCGAGCATCGCGTCCTCCTCGTGAGTCGCGATCCTATCGCGTCATGGCGCACGCGCGAGGGAACGGGCGTTGACGCCGTGCGCTCGGGCGGAGAAGGTCGAGGCTGCGCGTCCCGACCTCAGAGGATCTTCGTGGCCAAGCCTTCCCTCGCCCTCCCCTTGCTCCTCCTGTGCGTCAGCCCAGTCGCGGCCCAGGACGCCGCCCGGGTCCGCAGCCCGCGCGGGGTCGAGGTCACGCCCCCGCCGGGGTTCCAGCGCGCCGAGGCCAAGGGCAACACGGCCCTGCGCTTCGTCGGCGAGGGCGACGACCCGCCGGCGGTCGTGATCAACGTGATGAAGATGTCGCCGCGCACGAGCGAGAAGAGCCTGTTCCGGCTGGCGCGCACGATCCTGGGCCGGAGCGAGGTCCTCGCCGACGAGACCGTCGAGGTCGAGAGCGGCCGCTACCAGCGCCTCGACGTGGCCACCACGCACGAGGGCCGCGAGCTGCGCCAGCGCTGCTACGTCGGGCTGCGCAACGGCTACGGCTACTGGTTCTTCCTCAACAACACCGACCCCAAGGCCTTCGAGACCCACGCGCCGGCCTTCGAGGCCTTCGTCAAGGGCGCGAGCTACTTCCAGCCCACGGCCCCCGAGCCCGAGCCCGAGCCCGAGCCCGAGCCCGAGCCCGAGCCCGAGCCCGAGAGCTCACCGGCTCCCCAGGCCTCCCCCGAGGCTGCTCCCTCTCCCGAGCCGCAGCCGAGCGCCTCGCCAGGACCTGCCCCCTCGCCGGCTCAGCCGAGCGCCTCGCCCACGCCGAGCGCCTCGCCCACGCCGAGCGCATCGCCCAAGCCGAGCGCATCGCCCAAGCCCAAGCCCAAGCGGCGCGCCTGGGAGCGCCTCCCCCTCCGCCTGCTCTCCTTCGACAGCGAATACGACCCCGACCGCTGGGCCGCCCGCAACCTCGTCGACGGCTCGGCCAGCCGGGGCTGGTGCAGCTCTCCCGCCAAGGAGGCGCCCCACCAGTTCGTGTTCGACCTCGGCCGCCCGCGCGAGGTCTCTCGCCTGGTCTTCGACGCCGACTGCCCCGAGGAGGAGGGCGAATACGCGGGGGTCTCCGCCAAGGGCTTCCGCGTCGAGGGTTCGCTCGAGGGTCCGGCCAAGGGGCACAAGCTCCTGGCCGAGGGGGAGCTGACCAAGAAGAACGACCAGCGGGTGGACGTGCGCCCGACCCAGGTCCGCTGGCTCCGGCTGACGCTGCTCTCCAACCACGGTCACGCGACCCTGACCGAGCTGATGGAGCTGCGGGCCTACGCCAGCTCGAGCGCGCCCTCCCCGGGCCTCCGCCTGGACCGGGTCCGGATCAGCAAGCTCAAGAACGGCGCCGCCGTGGCCCAGGGCGTCAGCTTCCGTCCAGGCCAGCGCCTGTGGGTCAACTTCAAGCCCCGCGGCCTGACCCGCAACGCGGAGGGCAAGACCTGGCTCCAGGTCGACCTCGTGCTCGAGGACCAGCAGAAGCGCTCCCTGATGCGCCGCGAGCAGGTCGTCGACCACGTCTCGGTGCCGCCCAAGCGCCCGCTCAGCCCCTTCGTCTCGATCTACCTCGACGTGCCCGCGGGCTTCCCCCCGGGGACCTACACGGTGCGCGTCCTGGCGCGTGACGGATTCGGCGAGCGCAGCGCGGCCGCGCGCGCGACCTTCGTCGTCGCTCAGCGATAGCACCAGCTGCTGCGGACCTCGATTCGCCCCTCCCCCAGCACCAGGGCGATCAGCTCGCCGTCCGGGGAGACCGCAGCGCCCCGGTAGCGCTCCTCGAAGTCCAGGGCCCGCCGCAGCTCCTCTCCGCTCGCGCTCCAGTGCACGACCTGGTTGCGGCCCAGGTTGAACTTGCTCGGCTTGGCCTCGCCCGCGCTCAGGTAGCTCCCGTCCGCCAGCAGGATCAGCGCGGACATGCCTCCGGCGTGCGCCAGCCCGCTGGAGAGCGTGACCGAGCGGGTCAGGCTCCGGCTAACGAAGCGGCCCAGGTCGGGGCTCTCCTGCACCTCGTCGCTGGGGGTCGGCACCCCGTAGCGGAGCAAGGCCCCGCCGCGGTCGGCCGCGATGACTTCGCGCTCGTCCTGGCTGAACACGAGGAGCTCGGGCTCGAGGTTGATCCGGGTGCGGGCGAAGACGCGCCCCTCGGCGCTCCCCTCGGGGAGCTCCCACATCACCAGCTCCACCCCGACCCCGCCCAGGTCCCCCACGATCACGGCCGCCAGCCTTCCCTTCGCCGCGAGGGCGAGGGCGCGCAGGGGGCGCAGGTCGTTGGGGAGCCGACAGGTCGCGGCCGGCTCGAAGCTGGGGAAGTCGATCACCTGGAGCGTGCGCTCCTGGCCGCCGTAGAGGACCCGCGTGCCGTCCGCGGAGATCGCCGCCCGGACGCCCCCCAGGCAGCGGCGCCGCGTCACCTCCTCGTTCGTCCCGACCGTGAGCGCCCCGGGGACCGCGACCGCGACCTTCCCTGCGCGCGCGATCAGGTCGTTGGGGTAGCCGATCCGGACCCGTGAGACCTCGCGCGGGGCGCTGCCGGCCGCTTCCAGCGCGTAGGTCACCAGCGCGCCCGGGGCCCCGACCACCAGTCGGCGAGGCGCCGTGAAGCCGACCTTGATCCCGTTGCGCTGCTCGAGCTCCCACAGCCGCTCGCGCTCGGCCAGGATCCTCGCCTCGCGGGCGGCCGTCTCGCTCCGCCAGTGCAGCGGGAAGGCGCGCAGCCAGGCCGCCAAGCCGACCAGGCGCTCGACGCCCTTGGGGGCGAGGGCCAGCCAGGCCTCCTCGGCCTCCTCGGTCTTCGCCGCGGGGGTCTCGCGCGCCGTCACCTTGGGCGTCGCCGCGCTCGGCTCAGGGGCGGGTCGCTCCCGCAGGGCCGCGTAGCCGAGCAGCGCCAGCGCCCCCCCAGCCGCGAGCAGGAGGGGTCCCAGGACCAGGAGCCTGCGGCCTCGCCTCCCGCGCAGGCCCGCCAGCGCCCGCTGCGCGAAGGACGAGCTCGTGGCCGAGACCTGACCGCCGCCGAGGAAGGCGCGCAGGTCGCGCAGGAGCGCGCCCGCGTGCGGGTAGCGGGCCTCGGCCTCGCGCTGGATCGACTGCAAGCAGATCGCCTCGAGGGCAGGCGGCACGCTGGGGTCGATCGAGCGCGGCGGGCGCGGGTCGTCCCGCATCACCGTGGCGGCCAGGCTCAG
>CALDQK010000053.1 GCA_937911525.1 uncultured bacterium | reverse complement strand
GGACCAACTGGCGCGAGAGCGCGCCCTTCCTGACCCTCGAGGGGGAGGAGCCGCTCGCCGAGGACTGCAGCTTCGACGACTTCTATCAGGCTCTCACGCGCTACTACACGACCCGCTATCCGCTCGAGCGCGCCGAAGAGGCCTCCGGCGTCCCCGCCGAGCTGATCGAGAAGGTCGCCCGCTGCGCGGGGCGCGCCGGCTCGCGTCTGGCCACCAACATTTGGCGCAACGCGGCCTCCGGCAACCTCGGCGGCTGGCAGATCGCGCGCTCGCTCCTCTTCTTGAACGTCGTGACGGGCAGCGTGGGCTGCCCCGGCGGGATCTCGCCGCACGGTTGGCACAAGATGAAGCCGCCCGCGCCGATGCCCGCGCCCAAGCACAAGCGCTGGAACGAAATGCTCTGGCCGCCCGAGTTTCCGCTCGCGCATTACGAGCTGAGCTTCTTGCTGCCGCACCTCCTGCTCGACGGGCGGGGCACCCTCGACGTCTACTTCACGCGCGTGTTCAACCCCGTCTGGACCTACCCCGACGGCGCGAACTGGATCAAGGCGCTCCTCGACGAGGAGAAGGTCAAGCTGCACGTCGCGCTCACGCCGACCTGGAACGAGACCGCGCAGTTCGCGGACTACGTGCTCCCCATGGGCCACGCCCCCGAGCGGCACGATCACCAGAGTCAGGAGACCCACGCCGGCCGCTGGATCGGGCTCCGTCAGCCCGTCCTGCGTGAAGCTCGCCGGCGCCTCGGCGAGGCGACGAGCGACACTCGCGAGACGAACCCGGGTGAGGTGTGGGAGGAGATGGAGTTCTTCCTGGCGCTCTCCTGGAAGATCGATCCAGACGGCAGCCTCGGAATCCGGCAGCACTTCGAGGCGCCGGATCGACCGGGCGAGCCCATGACCGCTGACGACTACCTGCGCGCGCTCTTCGACTCGGTGCCCGGGCTGAAGGACGCCGCCCAGGCGGAGGGCCTCGACAGCCTGGAGCTGATGCGCCGCAAGGGCGTGTTCGAGGTGGAGGCCGACGGCGAGCGCCTCAGGCTCCACGAGCAAGAGGTCGGCGCCGACGAGCCTGGGGTCGAGATCGAGGGTCGCCGCGTGCGAGGCTTCGACACCCCCTCGCGCAAGCTGGAGATCTACTCGGCGACCCTGGCGGACTGGGGCTGGCCCGAGCACGCGCTCCCGGACTCGATCGCTTCGCAGGTCGCGCCCGAGAACCTCGAAGAGGGCGAGATGTGCCTCGTCCCGACCTTCCGGCTCCCGGTCCTGATCCACTCGCGCTCGGGCAACGCCAAGTGGCTGCTCGAGATCGCGCACAGCAACCCGCTCTGGCTCAACCCCGCCGACGCCGAGCGGCTGGGGATCGGCATGGGCGACCTCGCGCGGGTCAGCACGAGGATCGGCTCCTTCGTGCTGCGGACGTGGGTCACCGACGGGATTCGGCCTGGGGTCGTGGCGTGCAGTCACCACCTCGGGCGCTGGCGGAAGGAGGGCAAGCACACCACCAACCGCTGGAGCGCCGCGCCCGTTCGCTTCGAGGAGAAGGGCGAGCACCTCGCGCTGCGGCGGCTGGCCGAACTGGAGCCCTTCGAGAGTGACGACCCGGACAGTCAGCGCCTGTGGTGGAAGGAGGTCGGCGTCCACCAGAACATGACCTTCCCGGTCCAGCCCGATCCGATCTCGGGCATGCACTGCTGGCACCAGCCCGTCCGCGTGACCCGCGCCGAGCCTGACGCTCAGGAGGGCGACGTGGAGGTCGACCGCGCGAAGGCGCGCGAGGTCTATCAGCAGTGGCTCGGGCGCACCCGCCCTGGCCCGGGGCCTGGCGGGCTGCGCCGACCGCTGTGGTTCAAGCGACCGATCCGACCGGCGGACGAGGCCTACTACGTTGAGGGAGCGTCGGCCGAGGAAGAAGGCGGCTCCTAGGCGGAGGTCTGCTCGGCTTCCTGCATGCTGAGGAGCTCGGCGACTTCGCAGGTGGGGATCCCGTAGGGCGTGTGGCTCAGGAGACCCTTCTCGAGCAGGCGCGCGACGTCTTCCTCGCTGACGCCGAGGAGCGCGGCGGCCTGGGGCATGGTGAGGTGAGGAGGCATGGCGACCCTCTTGCAGCTCGTAGGGGTTCAGATCATGACAGCTCATCGTGGCCAGACCCAGGCTCGGCGCTCCACCCAGGGCCCGAAGCGGAAGGAGGCGAGCTCGAGCCACGAGGCCTCTTCTTCCTGGGGAGCCTCGGCATGAGCGCGGCCTGGACTGGCGCCGTCCTGGTCGGCGGCCGCAGCCGTCGCATGGGCAGCGACAAGGCCCTCTTGAGGGACGCCCGCGGTCGCACCTGGGTCGATCGGATCGTCTCGGCGCTGCGCGCCGCAGGGGCCAGTCACTGCCTCGCGGTGGCGCGCGCGCCGCTCGGGCCTGACCTCGAGGGAGAGCTGCGACGCCTCGACGCCGACCTCGCCTTGGACCGCCGCCCCGGCCTCGGGCCTCTGGCGGGCCTGGAGGCGGCCCTCCTGGCCAGCCCGACGCCCTGGTGCTTGGTCGTCGCTTGCGACATGCCGGCCGTCGCGCCGGACCTGCTCGAGGGGTTGGCTGCGCGGGGGTCGAGCGCTTCGGCCAGCCGCGCGTTCGTCCCTGTCGCGTCGGGGCGGATCCAGCCCCTGCAGGCGCTCTACCACCGCGACCTCCTCGGCGCGGTCGCGGCGCGGCTGGAGCGAGCGGACCCTCGCGAGCGCTCCCTGCGAGGGCTGCTCGAGGACCTGGGCGAGCGCTGCACGCACCTCGAGTTCGACAGCGAGGCGAGCTTCTTCAACGCCAACACCCCCGCAGACCTGCGGGGCCTGGACCTTGGAAGCGGGCTCTAGGGTCACTAGGCGGCCTCGAAGAGGTCGAACTGGCGCGGAGCACGCCGCCTCGGCAGGGGCTCGAGCTCGCGGCGCGCCGGCCAGGGCGGCTCGGCTGCGAGTCGGTAGTCGCGCCGCAGGGCGGCGAGGGTGCAAGACACTCGCTCCGCGACCTCGAGCTCGGCGTTTCGCTGACACCTTCGGCTACCCCGCCCCCCGTAGAGCCGCCGGTAGCGAGAGGTCTGCTCGGGGGCGGCTTCGCCGACCCACTCCAGGAGCGATCGGCGCGCGTCGTCGCGGACCCGCACCAGCGAGCCCCTGAGATAGGTCGCGCCAGCCGAAGCCGCAGCGCACACCACCCGCCGCAGCGAGCGGCGGTCGTCACCTAGCCCCGGCAAGATGGGGTGGAGGTCGACCCCTACCGAGAGCCCCGCTCCGCTGAGCCGTGCGACCAGATCGAGGCGCTCTGGGACCGTAGGGGCGTGAGGTTCGAGGGACACAGCGAGGGGGCGCGCGCAGGTCGGGAGTCCCACCGTGACCGAGGCGCCGATGGCGAGGAGCAGATCGAGGTCCTCGAGGACCCCTTCGCTGCGGGTGCAAACCTCCAGCGCGACGGGGGAGCTCGCGCGCCTCCCGGCCAGCACGCGCAGGCAGGCTCGTGTCAGCCCAAGTGAGGCTTCCAAGCGGGGGAAGGGCTCGCAGCGCCCGCCCAGACGAAGGCGGCGACCGTGCTCTTGGGGGAGCGCAGGCGCGAGGGCCAGAGGGAGCCCCAGCTTTGCGCCCAGGTCCCAGGCGCCCAGGTCCCAGGCGCCCAGGTCCCAGGCGCCCAGGCCCGACGCTTGGTCACCCTCTGCTGAAAAGGAGCGGGCGGAGCAGAACAGGCATCCGTCTGCGCAGCCCACGTAGGGGTCCAGGTGCGCGTCGCAGCCGGTGCCGGCAGGCGCCGGGTCGAGTGGGTGACCGACTGGGACCTCCCGCCAGCTCAAGGGCGTGTCCGGGAGCGGCTCGAGCGCACGAACCGGCCCAGGATCTTGGGGGGAATCGGGATGACAGGCGCCAGACGTCGAGATTGGGTGGGCCATGGGGCGCTCCCTTTGGCTGACATAACGCGAACGATCAAAACCCTAACGCCTGGCGCCGACATGTTGAGTAGCTGACCTAAGTGCTTTACGGTCATGGCAGCAGCTCGGCCTCGCGACCCAAGGGGTGTCTGAGTCACCCTCAGGCGCTAAGTTGAGGAGAGCTCGGAGGAAGAGGAGGTAGCCGTTGAAGTTGCGACGCTTGCCCAGCCACCCTGACTTTCAGCTCGAGGGCCGCAGCCGACACTTCCAGTCCTTTTGGGAGCTGGAGCTCACCCCAGGGGAGGCGACCTCCCCCCACCAGCACTACGAGAGCGAGGAGCTGATCTGCGTGCTGAGGGGCGAGGGCCTCGTCCAGATCGCGGAGGTCGAGCGATGCCTCTCGCCGGGTGAGGTAGCCCTCGTTCCGCCCCGCACCGACCACGTCATCGCGAATCCCAGCAACGACCTGGTGCGCGCGATCACGGTCGAGAGCCGCTTCGACCTCGGACAAGGTGAGCTGAGCGAGGATGTCTCGCTCGAGGCGATTCAGGAGGCGGAGCGCGAGGCCCTTCGTTCCGCCGCGACCGTCGAGGAGATCGTCGCGGCCTTGCCGCGATATGTGGACGAGGTTGTGGCCATCCAGTCCATCGTGAGCTTGTTCGACGTCGGCGGGAACCTGTCAGAGCAGATCGAGCAGGAGATCGGCCTCGACAACGCGAAGGGTCTCGAGGCCCTCGGTCTGGTCGAGCGCAAGATCATGGGGGCCGTGCTCGAGATCTGCGCGCGCTACAAGACTCGCAGCGGGAGATGGCTCTTCGACGAGTGAGATGACTCCGAGCGGAAGCTCTGGGTCCCTGTTGCGAATAGACTTAGCGCACTTAGCAAAGCCCGCAGCACAAGGGTGGATTAGTACTTCCGTTCTTCCCTGCCAGCGCTAACATGTGTCCCCTTCGCGGATCGACAGCCGATCTGCGTCCACCCAAGAAGCTGCACTCCTCCCGCAAAAGCGGTCACTCGGGGGCAACTGCGTGATCTGGCCTTGGCGGTTTGCCGCGGCGCTCGACACGCACGACCACCAGAGCCCAAGCTTGAAGCGCAACGAGAGCAGACGAGCAAGACGAGCAGAGGTCCGATCATGAAGGTTCGATCGTCCGTCAAGCGGATGTGTGAGAACTGCAAGATCGTCCGTCGCCAGGGCGTGGTGCGGGTGATCTGCACGATCCCGAAGCACAAGCAGCGTCAGGGCTAAGCCATGCCACGCATTTCCGGTGTCGACATCCCCAACGAGAAGCGCACGGTCGTTGCGCTCCAATACCTCTTTGGGATTGGTCGCTCGAGCTCGGAGAAGATCCTGCGTGACACGGGGATCAACCCCAACGTGCGCGCGCGGGACCTGACCGAGGACGAGGTCAAGCGAATCGCGACCGAGATCGAGCAGAAGTACACGGTCGAGGGCGCCCTGCGCCGTCTCGTCCAGAGCAACATTCAGCGGCTGAAGGACATTGGCTGCTACCGGGGTCTGCGGCACCGCCGCGGCCTGCCCTGCCGGGGCCAGCGGACGAAGACCAACGCCCGCACCCGCAAGGGCAAGGCGAAGCCCGTGGCCGGCAAGAAGTCCATCAAGGCGATGCGGTAATCGATCATGAGCGACGAGAACGAGAACATCAGCGACTCCAGCCCCGCCGCCGGCGACGACGAGCAGGTGCGCGTCCGCAAGGGCAAGCGCGTCGTGACCAAGGGCGTCGTCCACATCAAGGCGAGCTTCAACAACACGATCATCACGATCACCGACAAGACCGGCGCCGCGCTGTGCTGGGCCTCGGCGGGCACCACGGGCTACAAGGGCAGCCGCAAGTCGACGCCCTTCGCCGCCCAGCGTGCTGCTGAGGAGCTCGCCTCCAAGGCGCGCAAGATGGGGATCCGTGAGCTCGAGGTTCGGGTCAAGGGCCCGGGCGGTGGTCGCGAGAGCGCCATTCGCGCGCTCAAGGCCAGCGGCCTCGAGATCCGCGCGATCGAGGACGTCACGCCGCTGCCGCACAACGGCTGCCGTCCCAAGAAGAAGCGCCGCGTCTAGGCGCTGCGTCTCCAGGAGTCCTACCCCGAGGGCTCCTCAATGAGTCTGAGCCGGGGCGCGCCCTGAAGAGGGCCCGCCCCGACTTCCACAACAGGAGATCGCGCCATAGCCGCATGAGACAGCCGCGTGAGAGTTCAGCTCTCTAGCTCGTCTCTCTCGGCGACTCTGGCACGCTCCGAATCGATCGAGGCGGGAAGCCCTGCGAACGCGGGACGACTCACCTCCCCCCACTTCAAGCGACTCAATCCCTTGGGTCGCACGCTCTCAGCGAGAGGTTGTCTGGTATGGCGATGCGCGTTCGTTGGCGTGGCTTCGAGCTCCCGACCAAGATCGTGGTCGAAGAGGAGACCCGGACCGATACCTATGCCAAGTTCATCACGGAGCCCTTCCAGCGCGGCTTCGGGATCACGGTGGGTAACGGACTTCGTCGC
Organism: uncultured bacterium; assembly: GCA_937911525.1. Classification (GTDB taxonomy): domain Bacteria; phylum Planctomycetota; class J058; order J058; family J058; genus NORP233. The sequence goes on along the minus strand of CALDQK010000053.1, from coordinate 14,585 downwards.
GTGTTGCTGTCCTCGCTCGAGGGCGCGGCCGTGACCCACGTCAAGTTCGAGGGCGTCGACCACGAGTACACCGCGATCCCCGGTGTCTACGAGGACGTCACCGACATCATCCTCAACCTCAAGGAGCTCCTGGTCCGCCTGACCCCGGGCACCCACCGCGCCACCCTGCGCCTGGACACCACCAAGCAGGGCGAGATCACCGCGGCTGACCTCGAGCACGACCACACGGTCGAGATCATCAACCCCGGCCTGCACATCGCTCGGATCACCGAGGAGGCCCACCTCAAGGCCGAGATCCACATCGAGCGTGGCCGCGGCTACCGCACGGCCGAGGAGAACCAGCCCGGCGTGGAGCAGGAGATCGGCGTGATTCCGGTCGCCAGCTTCTTCAGCCCGGTCAAGCGCGTGCGCTACAAGACCGAGAACACTCGCGTCGGTCAGCTCACCAACTACGACAAGCTGATCCTCGAGATCTGGACCGACGGCACCGTCTCCCCGGAGAACGCGCTCGTCGAGGCCGCCAAGATCTTGCGCAAGCACCTCAACCCCTTCATTCACTACTTCGAGCTGGGCCGCGAGCTCAAGCCCGAGTTCGGTGAGTCGGAGGAGGAGAGCGCGGCGGCCGAGGAGGCCGCGAACCGCGACGCCCTCTACCACCAGTTCATGCTCCCCGTGAGCGACCTGGACCTCTCGGTGCGCGCGAGCAACTGCCTCGAGGCCGAGAACATCAAGACGATCGGTGAGCTGTGCCGGATGGACAGCGAGAGCCTGACGAAGCTGCGTAACTTCGGCCGCGTCACGCTCAAGGAGATCGAGAAGAAGCTGACCGAGCGAGCCCTGCGCCTGGGAATGGCGGAGGAAGTCGACGCGGTCATGGCCAACCGCTAAGGCGGAACCAACCCATACGACCCGTGCGCCCCGTGAGGGACGCAGTCATTCAGGAGGAATCCCGTGAGGCACCGCAAGGCAGGCAAGCGCCTGAGCCGCAAGAAGGAGGAGCGGATCGCGCTTCAGCGCAATCTGACCCGTTCCCTGTTCGAGCAGTTTGGCGGCGATCGCGAGTTCATCTTCACCACCCGCGCCAAGGCCAAGTGGGTCCGCCCCTTCGCCGAGCGTTGCATTACGCTCGGGGTCAAGGGCTACCGTGAGCTGCAGAAGGCCGCCGACGCCCAGGGCGTGACGGTCGATGAGCTGCGGAAGATGCAGACCGGTCAGGAGCGCACGCGCTTCAAGCAGTTCGGCCCGAAGGTGCGTGAGCACCTGACCAAGTCGATCCACTACCGCCGCCAGGCGACCAAGCGTCTGCGCGACCCGCAGGCGGTCAGCTCGCTCTTCGAGCAGATCGCTCCCCGCTACCTGCAGCGCCAGGGCGGCTACCTGCGGATCCTGCACACCAACAAGGTGGCGCTCGGCGACGCTTCGCCGCGCTCGATCCTCGGCTTCGTCGAGGGCGCCGAGAGCGAGTAGTCTCGCTTGAAGGTCCTCGTCGTCGGCGCCTCCGGGCAGATCGGCGGGCACCTCGTCCAGCGGCTCCGCGCCGCAGGACACGAGGTGAGGGGGACCTACCAAACGAAACAAGTGCCAGGGCTCGAAGCCCTGGACCTCGACGACGAGGCCGCGCTCCGCGCGGCCTCGCGGCGTTTCGCCCCGGAGCTCGTGATCCTCTCGGCGGGCTGGACCTGGGTCGACGGGAACGAGGACGACCCCGAGGCCTCGCGCCGGCGCAACTGCGATCGCCCCTTGCTCTTGGCGGACCTCTGCGCCGAGCAAGGCGCGCGCTTCGTCACCTACTCGACCGACTACGTGTTCGACGGGGAGCGCGGTGGCTACCGCGAGGAGGACCCCACGGGTCCGCTCAACGTCTACGGCGAAGCCAAGCTCGCCCTCGAGGAGGGGCTCCTGGCGCGCGACGCGGGGCACTTGATCCTCCGGACCAGCACGGTCTACGGGCCCGAGCGGCAGGGCAAGAACTTCGTCTACCAGCTCGTGCGGCGCGTCCGCGCTGGTCTGCCATTTCGGGTTCCGACCGACCAGGTCGCCTGCCCGAGCTACGGCCCGGACGTGGCCCAGGCCACCTTGGACCTCGTGGAGCGCGGCGCGAGCGGCCTGTGGCACGTGGTGGGCCCGGACGCGCTCGACCGCGGCGCCTTCGCCCGCCTCGTCTGCGAGGAGTGGGGCCTCGACCCCGCGGGGATCGAGTTCAAGCCGACGGCCGAGCTCGGGCAGCGAGCGCGCAGGCCGCTGCAGGCCAGCCTCGACACGAGCAAGCTCGCCGCGGCGGGGATCTCGATCCGCGGGGTGCGCGCTGGCTTGCGCGCGATGCGCGAGGCCGCAGAGAGCGGGGCCTGGGCGGCTCCTTGAGGCGGCGCTGAGGTCTTCCCGGGGTCGCCTGGTTCCAGGCGGTCGAGTGAAGTAGCTTCTGGCACTTCCGAGGGGGGAACCGATGGCGAAGAAGAAGCCGGCCAAGAAGGCCGCCTCGAAGAAGAAGAGCAGCAAGAAGAAGCCCGCCGAGGCCCCCGCGAGCGAGGGAGCCGGCGAGGGCGAGCCCGTCCCGACACAGCCCCCCGGCGGAATGCAGCCCGGCATGATGCAGCCAGGGATGATGCAGCCGGGCATGGGCATGCAGCCGGGGATGATGCAGCCGGGCATGATGCAGCCCGGGATGATGCAGCCCGGGATGATGCAGCCCGGAATGGGAGGGCAGCAGGCTGGGATGCAGCAGCCAGGGATGGCGGGCATGCAGCAGCCAATGATGCAGCCCGGCATGACGATGATGCCCGGCATGATGGGCATGGGCTTCGGCAACCCGATGGCGCAGATGCTCCAAATGATGAGCATGCAGGCCGGCATGGGCGGCCAGGTCGACGCCTCGGCCAAGCCCTTCGTCGTGGACGAGGGCGAGGAGCGGGGCTTGGAGGCGGACATCGTCCAGCCGGCGCTCGTCGAGGACCTGATCCGCGAGCAGGAGGCCCTCCCGATCCAGCCCGTGCTCGACCGCCTCTGCCTGACCGAGGACGGAGAGCACGCCCTGGGAGGGATCCCCGTGGGCTGCACGGTGGCCTTCGCGGGCCCGCCCGGAAAGGGCAAGACGCGGGCGATGCTCGAGGGCGTGGCTCGCGCGGCCGCGAGCGGGATCAAGTGCGCTTACGTGGTGGCCGAGGAGGGCTTCCGCGACGAGGACAACGAGGGGCGCGACGACCTCTGCAGCCGCTTCGCCAAGATCGCGATGGCCGTGACCGGCCTCGACGAGGCGGGGCTGCGCGAGCAGGTGTTGCCCAACGTGCTGATCATCCTCTCGCAGTACCACAAGGGGCACACCTGGGACGACTTCATTCGTCGCTACAAGTACGTGGTCGAAGAGGAGGACGTGCGCTTCGTGGTGGTCGACTCGCTGAACACCCTCGACCCCTCGCGGGCGCGGACGGCCGAGAACCTGGCCACCCTCAAGACCTACAACCACGAGAACGGCGTGACCTGCGTCACGATCGGTCAGATCAAGGACACGGGTGAGCCCGTGGGCGGGGAGGCGCTGATGCACACCGCCGACGCGGTGTTCCTGATCGAGGAGATGTCGCTCGGCAGCAAGGACATGGCGGAGTTCTGGGGCGGCAAGTACCGCCAGAAGATCACCGTCCTGCGCGCCAAGAAGTCCGTGACGACGCCGATCTTCGCCCGCGCCGTGCGGATCCGAATCAACGAGGAGGGACGCCTCGAGGTGCACCCCAACCACCCCGAGGACTACGCGCTGCCCGAGCTCGTCGAGGCCTGAGCGAGGTGGCAGAAGGCACGGACTGGGCCAAGGAGATGCGGGTCCTCGATGTCGAGGACCTCGTGCGCGAGGCGCGCAGCAAGGGGACGGTCGGGGCCTACCAGGCCCTCAGCCAGCCCCTGATCGGGCGGCGCAGCAACCGCTACGCCTTCGCGCGCGAGCACCTCGGGCTGCCCGACCACCTGACCTTCGCCCTCGAGAAGGAGATCGAGCAGAGCGAGGAGGAGGCGCGCGAGCTCGGCCCCGACTGCCTGTCCTCGATCCCCTTCCACGACCTCTGCTACGGGCTGCTCCTGCCCTTGGACGGGATCTCCCCGCGCCGCTCGCAGCGCCTGTTCGGCATGAGCGGCCCCTACGGCGAGCGCCTCGACAGCAAGGAGCGGCGCGCCCTGGTCGCCGAGTTCCTCGGCAACGACTCGCTCGGGCTGGACCTCGTCGACAAGGTCGCGCTGGTGCGCGGCGATCCCTTCCTGGGGCGCAACGTCGGGACCAGCCTGAACGTGCTGCTCGACGTGCTCAGCCAGGTCGTGTTCCGCTCGCCGACCGCGCTCCGCGACGACCTCGGCTCGATCGGTGACGTGCAGGAGGTGTTCGTTCGCCACTGCTCGCGGCACAAGAGCGACCCGCCCCTGACGACCCGCGAGGTGCTCTTGCCGCTGCGCCACCTGCGCGGCTCCTGGGGCGCCAAGAAGAAGCGCGTGCTCCGCTCGCTGGTCGAGCGCATGGGGCGGCTCGAGGTGTTCTTCATGATCGCCTTCCTGCGTCAGGGCCGGCGCGTGAGCCAGACCCTCGGCGACGAGGCGCTGCTGGACGCGATCGCGGCGACCCACGACGTCGACCGCGGGCGCCTCGACCTGGCGCGTTCGCTGGTCGACGTGTTCGAGCTGGCGCGGATCGTCCGCGACGAGGGCAAGGAGGGCCTGGCGCAGCTGGCGCTCAAGCCCCTCTCGCCGGTCGGCCCGATGCTGGCGGGGCCGGAGATCCCCAAGGCGCCCAACTTCCCGCTCTTCTTCGAGAAGAAGTACGACGGGATCCGGCTGATGGTCCACAAGGCGAGCAACGAGCGCGGCGCGATCCGCGTGGCGGCCTACACTCGCCGTCGTCACGACTGGACCGGTCAGCTGCCGGGGATCAACGGCTTGGCCTGGGCGCTGCCCTGCCGCGAGGTGATCCTCGACGGCGAGCTGCACGGGACCTTCTTCAGCGAGGTCGGTCCGCGTCCGGCGAGCGTCTACGACGTCATGAAGCACGTGCGCGGCGAGGGAGGCGTGCCGATCAAGCTGCGCTTCACCGCCTTCGACGTGATCTACCTCGACGGGCAGGACCTGACCGAGCGCCCCTTCCACCAGCGCCGCGACGTGCTCCAGCGCCTGGTCGGGCCGCTGAGCGGGCTCCCGCTGCCGATCCCGCTCGAGCTCTCGGACGGCGAGCTGGTCCGCGCGCGCCCCGACATGATGCGGCTCTACAACCTGTTCCGCGCCCAGGGCTACGAGGGCGGGATCGCCAAGGAGCCCAACGCCCCCTACTCGCTCGGGCGGCGCAGCGACCAGTGGACCAAGCTCAAGCCGGCGATCACCCTCGACCTGGCCGTGACCGGCGCGCTCTACACGACCAGCGTCCAGGGTCCAGGCGCGACCTTCGGCAGCTACCTCGTCTCGGCGCTGGCCGAGGGCCCCTCGCTGCAAGAGGTGGGGCGCGTGCAAGGCCTGGGCGCCCAGGACAGCGCGCGCCTGCTCAGCTCGATCCTCGACGAGGGGCTGCTGACCGGGCGTCGCCTGGAGCGTGACACCTCGTCGGGCCGCAAGGCCGGCGTCGAGCTGCGGCCCGGGATCGTGGCCACCGTCCGCTTCGAGGGCGTCGTGCGCGACGACACGGGCAAGCTCAGCCTGCGCGACCCCAAGATCCTGCGCGTGCGCACCGGCGAGAAGGACCTCGGCGAGCTCGACACCGTCAAGGAGATCGAGCGCTTGTTCCAGAAACAACGCTTCAGCTGAATTCTGGGGGGCTGCGCCAGTGAGCGCCCCGGCCTGTCCTCCCGCCTTTGGACGGCCTCCCGCTCAGTAGCCCGGGGGGAAGCGCTTGCGCTCGAGGGCCAGGCGGATGGCTTCCTCTTCGCCCTTGGACTGGGCCAGGCGGAGGAAGCGGCGCAGCCCGCCGCCGTAGGTCGGGTCGCGCGACTCGATCAGCTGGCGCACCCAGCGGTCCTCGCCCCGCTCCTGGTGGATTCGATACTGGACCCAGCAGGCGGCGCCCTCGCGGAAGGCTGGCTGGCCTGCGTCGCTGGCGCCGTGCACCTCGGCCTGGGCTACGTGCACCAGCTCGTGGCAGAGGATCCCGCGCAGCTCCGTCGCTGGCAGCCCGCCCAAGGCCAGGATCTCGTAGTCGCGGCGGACGACCTCCTCGCCGCGGAGCAGCTCGCGGATCTGGCAGAAGGCGCGCAGGTTGGGGTGGGCCAGCTCGGGCGCGGCGCTCGCCAGCTCGGAGCGGGTGGCGAGCGAGACCTCGACGGCCGGGGTCACCTCGAGGTCGAGCTCGTCTTCGAGCAGCTCGCGCGCCTCGGCCAGGAGCTCCGCGGCTCCCTCGGCGGTCACGATCGCCTCCTCGGCGCAGGTGGCGCAGGAGCAGCGTCCGTCCGGGACCCAGCGCACGCCGCCCTCCTCGGGGCCCGTGCGTCGCCCGCACGCGTCGCAGCGCGCGCGCACCTCGAGGGGCTCGCGCTCCCAGCGGGTGCTCGCGCAGCCGCTGAGTCCGACCAGGACCACGAGGAGCAGGAGCGCGCGGGGCATGGCTCAGGAAGGGGGGTAGAGCTCTTGGAGCTGCCGGCGGAGCGGGGGCAGCAGGGCCCCGAGGAGCTGTTGATAGATCGGCCGCGCGACGGGTCGGCCGACCCGACGCAGCTCGCCGGCGAGGTCGCGGGCCTTGGCCTCCGCGCCCGTGCGCAGATACGCGACCAGGAGCCAGGCGCCTGCGTGCTGGACGTGCATGGCGCTGGCTCGCTCGCGCGCTCGCCGCAGCGCCTCCTCCAGCTCGATCACCGCCTCGTGGGGCAGGTCGACCATGGTCAGGTAGGACTTGCCCGTGTAGGTCCAGAGGGTCGGGTCGGGGTTGAGCGCGCGCGCGCGGGCCAGGGTCACGAGGACCGGCTTGGTCAGGCTCGCGTCCTTCGTCATGGCCCACTGGGAGTGATAGGCGTAGCTGAGCTGGAACCAGGCCTGGGAGTCGTAGGGATCGGCGCGGAGCGCCTCGCGCCACACCTCGACCGCAGCCTTGAGGCGATCGAGCTGCGAGCCGGGCCCCGAGCGGGTGAGCGCGGTCGCCAGCGTGCTGAGCAGGTAGGGCTTGGGGGCGGACTTACAGAGCTCGCGCAGCTCGGCGATCCCCTCGGGCTGGAACACGCGGCGCTGCTGGATCAGGCGCGCATAGCGGGCCTGGACCGAGTCCGCGGGGAGGGCCTTCTGCAGCGCGGCCAGGGCCTCCTGGACCGGGCCCGAGCCCAGCCGGCCTCCGCTGCGCAGCAGGCTGAGCTGAAAGCGGAGCACGTGGAGGTCGGGGTCGCGCGCGCCGGCCCGCAGGGCGGCGGCCACGGTGCTCTCGGCGGCGGGGACCTGGCCGAGGTCCTTCTGGAGCGTGGCGCGCCAGGCCGCGGCGCCAGGCACGTCCTTCAGCGCCGCGATCGTAGCCTCGGCCTCCTGGCGCGTCGCGCCGGCGGTCACGCGCTGGACCTCCGCCAGCAGCTGGGGGCGCTCGCGCGGAGCGGCGCTCGCGCTGGCGGCGCGCTGCTGGCGCTGCCGCGCCTCGAGCTGAGCCTGGCGGGCGCGCTCCGCGGCGCGGCGGGCTTGGTCCTGGGCCTCGCGGGTCCGCCGCTGCGCGGCGTCGAGCTCGCTCTGGAGGCGCGTCACGCTCGAGCTGAGGGCGTCCAGCTCGCCCTCCTTGTCCTCGAGGCGCTGGCGGGCGCGCGCCAGCTCGCTCTCCTTCGTTTCGCCCTTGGCCTCCTGGTCCGCGAGCTCCGCGCGCAGGTCGCCGCCCTCTCGGCGCAGCCGGAGGACCTGGACCAGCGCCAGGGCCAGGAGCAGGATCAGCGCGACGTCGACCGCGACCAGCGCCATGAAGGCCGCCCGCGAGGGGCCCTCGCCCCCCGCGCGATCGCCTTCACCCGCCAGCGCCGCGCGCAGCTCCAGCGCGAGCTGGCCCGCGTCGGCCGGGCGCTGGTTGGGGTCGGCGCTCAGCGCGTGCAGGCACACCCGCTCGATCGCTGGGTCGACCCCGGGCACGTGGGCCGAGGGCGGGCGGCAGTTCCCCTCGCAGATCAGGTCGGCCAGGGCCGGCAGCGAGCGCGAGACGTAGGGGTGCTCGCCCGTGAGCAGGCGGTAGAGGATCACGCCGAGCGCGTAGACGTCGCTCCGCTCGTCGACCGGGCGCGAGCTGACTTGCTCGGGGGACATGTAGAGCGGGGTCCCGATCAGGTCGCCCTCGGCCGTGAGCGAGGTCCGCAGCCCCTGGCGGGCCAGGCCGAAGTCGCTGATCCGGGGCCGGCCCGTGCGGCCGTCGATCAGTATGTTGGCGGGCTTGAGGTCGCGGTGCACGATCCCCAGCTCGTGGGCCGTGGCCAGCGCCTCTGCGAGCTGCGCCACGAGCTCGCCGGCCACCGCGGAGTCCAGGGCGCCTTCGGCGCGCAGCCGCTCCTCGAGGCTGGGGCCGGCCACGTGGTCCATGACCAGGTAGTGGGCCCCCGTGTCGGGGTCGCGGCCGAAGTCGACGACCGCCACGATCCCCGGGTGGTCGAGCTTGGCCGCCAGCTGGGCTTCCCGCTCGAAGCGCCGCATGCCCTCGGCGTCCTCGGGGTGCTTCATGAGCTTGAGCGCGAAGTTGCGCTCGAGCCCGGCGCGGCGCGCGAGATAGACCCCGGCGTGCGAGCCCTGGCCTAGCTCGGCCAGGAGCTCGTAGGGCCCGATCTGACGCACGGGAACCGAGGGGAACTCGCCGGTCTGTCGGGTCGTTGGATGCACTACTCCGAACATAGCTCTGGCGAGGGCCCCGCGCCGCCCTTGACGCTTTCCCCAGCCAAGAGCGAACATGCCCGCTCCGCGCGCGGCGGCGGAGCCCGCCCATGGATCCCCTGACTCTCTTGCCCCACCAGGCCCCGATCCGCGTCCTCGACCGGGTGATCTCGCTCGAGCCGAGCGAGGCCGTGGCCGAGCAGGACGTGAGCGCGTCCGCGCACCTGCGCGGCGAGGAGCTGTGGGAGGGCGCCCTGATCGAGGGCCTGGCCCAGACGGCCGCCTTGCTCGCGTCCGCCGGGCCCGCCGGCGAGGAGCCGCGCCCCGTGCGGGGCATGCTCGTCGCGCTGCGCGCCTTCGAGCTGGGCCGCTGCCCGCGGCGCGGCGAGCGGGTGCGCTACACGATCCGGCCCCAGACCCGCCTGGGCGGGGCGATCCTCGTCCGCGGCGAGGCCTCGGTCGGCGAGGAGGTCGTCGCGCGCGGGCGGCTGCAGTTCGTCGTGGAGCCCTCCTCGTGAGGCCCTGGCGGATTCCGAGCGGCCCCTTCCTCGAGGCCGTGGCCCACGTGCGGGTCCGCTTCCAGGAGGTGGACTCGCTGGGGATCGCCTGGCACGGCCACTACCTCAGCTTCTGCGAGGAGGGGCGGCTGGCCTTCGGGCGCGGCTACGGGCTGCACTACGACGACGTCAAAGCGGCCGGGCTCGCGGTCCCGATCGTGCACGCTGCCCTCGACTACAAGTCGCCGGCTCGCTTCGATCAGGAGCTGAGCGTGCGAACGCGCCTCTACCCCGACCCTGCCGCGCGCCTGCTCTTCCGCTACTGGATCAGCGACCGCCAGGGCGCGACCCTGGCCGAGGCCTTCACGGTCCAGGCCTTCGTGGACCTCGAGGGGACCCTGCAGGTCGCGCGGCCGCCGCTGTGGGACGCGTTCCTCGGCCGCTGGGAGAGCGCCTTGCGCCAGGAGGGGGACCCCGCGTGAGCGAGCTCCGTCCCTGCGCGCTGATCCCGACCTACGACAACCCCGCCACCGTGGCCGAGGTCGCGCGCGCTGCGCGGGCTCACCTGCCCGTGATCGTGGTCGACGACGGCTCGGGCGCCGCGGGGCAGGCCGCGCTCGACGCCCTGCCCTGGGGCGAGGGGCTGTGGCTGGTGCGCCACGCGCGCAACCGGGGCAAGGGCGCGGCCCTGCGCGCGGGCTTCGCGGCCGCCCGCCGGCTCGGCTTCAGCCACGCGATCAGCCTGGACGCTGACGGGCAGCACCTGCCCGCCGACCTGCCGGCCTTCCTGGGGGCGATCGCGCGCGAGCCCGGAGCGCTGGTCCTGGGCGAGCGCGACCTGGTCAGGGCGGGCGCCGGCTGGGGCAGCCGCTCGGGGCGCCGGATCAGCAACGCCTGGTTCCGGCTGCTGAGCGGCGGCCAGCGGCTCAGCGACACCCAGACCGGCTTCCGCGCCTATCCGCTCGCGTCCCTGGCCGCGCTCGAGCTGAGCGGCGAGCGCTACGAGCTCGAGGTCGAGGTGCTGGCCAAGGCCGCCTGGGCGGGCGTGCCCCTGCGCACGATCCCCATCCGGGTGCGCTACTTCCGCGGCGCCGAGCGGATCAGTCACATGGGCCTGGCGGACTTCGCCCGGATCAGCGCCGCCTGGCTGGGCCTGCTCCTCGCGCGTCCAGGAGGTGCTGTAGCTCAGCCGCGCAGGCTGAGCGTCAGCGCGGCGGCGGCTTCGCCCCCCACGCTCAGCTCGCCCGCGAGCTCGAGCTCGCCCGCGACTTCGCGCAGCTCGGCCCGGAGCGTGGCCGAGTCGCCCGGGGCGAGCGGGCGCGTGAACTTGGCGCTGCGCACGCCGCTCAGCGCGAGCGAGCGCCCCAGGGCTCGCCCCGCCGCGCAGGTCGCCGCCTCGAGCAGGTAGACCGCGGGCACGATCGGCTGGCCGGGGAAGTGGCCGGCGAACACGCTCAGGTGCGCGGGGAAGCTCAGCTCGGCGCGGAGGACGCCTTCGCTGTGCTCGACCTCGCCCACGCAGGCCGCGGCTTCGGCCGCCAGGCTCTCGCTCATGAGGCTCCCTCCAGCTGCGCGAGCTTCGCTTCGTCCGCGCGCGCTTGCTCGTCGTTCCCCAGCCGCCGGTAGGCGACCGCGCGCTTGCGCAGGGCGTCGAGGTCATCGGGCCGGGCGCGGAGCACCTCGCTCCAGTCGGCCGCGGCGCCGGCGAAGTCGCGCGCCTTGAAGCGGACCCGCCCGCGGCGGCGGTGCGCCTCGCTGTCGTCGGGGGCGAGCTCCAGGCAGCGGTCGAAGTCGCGCAGCGCGCGCTGGTAGTCCTTGACCTTGTAGTGGCAGGCGCCGCGGTTGGCGAAGGCCTCGGGGTCCTGGGGGCGGAGCAGCACGAGCTGGTCGAAGTCGTCGATCGCGCCGGGCAGGTCGCCCAGGCGGTAGCGGACGGCGCCGCGCTCGGCGTAAGCGCCCCAGTGGCGCGGGTCGAGCTCGAGGGCGGCGTCGAGGTCGATCACGCCCTTGGCCACCTCGCCGCGGCGGACCCGGGCCGTCCCGCGCAGGGCGAGGGCCTCAGCGTCGTCGGGGCGCAGGCGGAGGGCCTCGCCCGCCGCCGTGAGGGCCGCGGCGGCGTCACCGCTGGCCAGGGCCTCCTTGGCGCGCTGCAGGGCGGCGGTGGCCTCGGCGGAGTTGCTCTGGCGCTTGGCGGGCTCGGCGCGGCGCGGGCGCTCGACGCGGCGCCAGAGGAAGAAGCTGGCGCCGAGCGGGACCACGCCGGCCACGAACACGATCAGCCCGGGGCCGGGTCCGAGCTGGCCCGTGACCAGGCCGGCCGCCATGAACACCAGCACGATCCCGGCGCCGATCGCCCAGGCGGGCGCGTTGGGGCTGGGCGCGGCGGCGATCGCGGCGGCGCGGCGGCCCGACGAGCGGCGGGGGGGCGGGCGGTAGGCGGGCAGCTCCTCGGCCGAGTCGAGGCTGAGCGCGCCCGCGACCCGGCTCGAGCGAGGGGCCGGTCGCTTGCGCCGCCCCGAGCCGCGGCGGAGCCGCTCGCTCGGCGGCTCGTCCCGCTCGGCGGGCTCGGGCTCGCCGAGCTCCACGATCTCCTCGAGGTCGCTCTCCCTCCCCGATGTGTCGGCGCTCTCGCCGCGCAGACCCGCGCGCAGGGCCTGCGCGAAGGCCCGCGCCGAGGGGGGGCGCCCGTCGGCGTCCTTGGCGAGGGCCTGCATGCAGAGCGCGTCCAGCCAGGGCGGCACGGCGCGGTTGACGCTGCGCGGGCGGGCGGGGGTGGCGCGCAGGACCTCGCGCAGGAGCTCGTCGGTGGTCTCGCCGCGGAAGGGCGGGCGCCCGGTGAGGAGGAAGTAGAGCGTGGCCCCCAGCCCGAACAGGTCGGCGGCCGGGCCGAGGGGCGCCACGTCGGGGTCGGCCTGCTCGGGCGCCATGAACTCGGGGCTGCCTTTGACCTCGTTGCTGCGGCTCAGCTCGAGGGCCTCCAGCGAGGCGAAGGCGCTCGCGTTGGGGTCCCGCTTGACCAGCCCGAAGTCGACCAGGACGGCGCGGCGCGCCCCCGGGGCTTCGCCCTCGAGGACCACGTTGGGCGGCTTGACGTCGCGGTGGATCAGGCCGTGGGCGTGGACGTGGGTCAGGGCGTCGGCGACCTCGGCCGCGGCGCGCGCGCTCCACTCCGGCTCGGGCAGCCCCTCGTCGAGGACCTCCTCCAGGGTCGGGCCCTCGACGAGGTCGAGGGCCGCGAAGAGCACGCCCCCCTCCTCGCCGAGGTGCAGCACCCGCGGGAGGTTGGGGTGACGCAGGCGGGCCAGGACCCGCGCCTCCTCGCGGAAGCGCTCGGGCGAGGCGGCCGAGCCCTGGGGGTCGAACACCTTGAGCGCGACCCGCAGCTCCAGCCCCTCGTGGCGCGCCTCGAGCACGAAGCCCTGGCCGCCGCGGGCCAGCACCTCGAGCAGCTCGTAGTCGCCGAGGCGCTGCCCCTCGACCTCGCGGCCGGCGCGCAGGCGACGCAGGAGGGCGGGCTCGCTCATTGGGATCAGGTTACCGCGCCTGCCGGTTGACCCGCGCGCGACGAGGTTAGAGTCTGTGCCTATGCAGAGCACGAGGGTGCGCGAGTCCGCGCGAGTAGACGAGGCTGTCCACGAGGGCGTCACCGACGACGGCCTGCGGGTGCGGGTGATCCGCAAGCCCGGCTACCTGAAGAGCTTCGCGGCGATCGTGACCGACTACGGCTCGATCGACCTCAGCTTCGTCCCGCCTGGCCAGGAGGCCGCGATCACGACGCCGGCCGGCGTGGCGCACTTCCTCGAGCACAAGCTCTTCCAGACCGAGGAGGGGGACGCCTTCAAGCTCTTCGCCCAGTACGGCGCCTCGGCCAACGCCTACACGAGCTACACCCAGACGGCCTACCACTTCAGCAGCAGCAGCGACTTCTTCCCCTGTCTGGACCTCCTGCTGGACTTCGTGGCCGTGCCCTACTTCACGCCGGAGGCGATCGAGAAGGAGCGGAAGGTGATCGCGCAGGAGATCCGCATGTATGAGGACTCTCCCGACGCGGCGGCGCACCTCGAGCTGCTGAAGGCGCTCTATCACACGCATCCGATCCGCGAGGACATTACGGGCACGCTCGACTCGATCGCCGAGATCGACGGGGACCTGCTCCGCCTCTGCCACCGGACCTTCTACAACCCCGAGAACATGCTGCTCGTGGTGGCGGGCGACCTCGACCCGCAGCAGGTGTTCGCCCGAGTCGAGTCCAGCCGCCAGGCCGGCCCGCCGCCCGCCGGCGCCGCCCAGCGGGTCCCCGCCCCGCTCGAGCCGCGCGAGGTGGCGAAGGCCCGGGTCGAGAAGCGGATGGCCGTCGCCATGCCGAAGGTCCTGATCGGGAGCAAGGAGCGCGCGCCGGCGCTCGGCCCCGAGATGATCCGCGACCACCGCGAGACGGGCTTCGTGCTCGAGCTGGTGTTCGGCCGCAGCTCGACCTTCTTCGAGCAGCACTGCGCCTCGGGTCTGATCGACGACACCTTCCACGCCGGCTACAGCGTGGGGCGCGGCGGCCACAGCCACGCCGTGATCGCGGCCGAGACCCTCGACCCCGACGGGCTGCTGCGCGCCGTGGACGAGGCGATCGAGCGCGCCCGCAGCGAGGGCTTCCGTGAGGAGGACTTCCTCCGGCTGCGCAACAAGGCCTGGGGACGCTTCGTGCGCTCGTTCAACTCGCTCCAGGGGGTGGCCCTCGGCGAGGCCGACAGCGCGCTCGAGGGCTGGGACCTGCTCGGCTACCTCGACCTGCTCGAGTCGATCGACCTGCCCCGCCTCGAGGCTCGCCTGAGCGAGCTCTTCGCCCCCGAGGGCCGCGCCGTCTCGATCGTGCGCCCCCTCGAGTGAGGTTCCGCTGCCAGCCGGCCGACCTCGGCCTGCTCGAGACCGCCCCCAAGCGGATCGTGACCGAGCGCGAGCTGCCGGCCTCGACCGCGGTCGTGTTCGAGCTCTTCGCCGACCCGTCCCGCTGGTCGGAGTGGTTCCCTGCGATCCAGCGCGGTCGCTGGACGAGCAGCGAGACGCACCAGGTCGGCGCTACGCGCGCGGTGACCCTCACGACCATGACCGTCTACGAGCGCTTCCTCGCCTGGGAGCCGGGCGCGCGCTTCTCGTTCTGCTTCACCCACACCAGCGTGCCCTGCTTCGTGCGGAGCATGGTCGAGGACTACCGCCTCGAGCCCCTGGGCGAGGACCGCTGCAAGCTGATTTGGACGGTCGCCTACGAGCCGCGCCTGATCGCGCGGGTGGCCGGCGGCGGGATGCCCGTCATGTTCGCCGCCGCGGGGG
>CALDQK010000052.1 GCA_937911525.1 uncultured bacterium | reverse complement strand
GCGCACCAGCGCCACGGCCCAGTAGAGGAAGCCGGCGCCGAGGGCCAGGGCGGCGCGGAAGAGCGCCAGCACCGCCAGGGCAGCCCAGGTCGAGCTCGCGAGCGAGGTCAGCGCGGCCAACCACTCCTTGTGGGCGGCGACCTGGGTGGGCTCGATCCCGAGCGCCCAGGCCGTCCCGCGCGCCAGCGCGTGGTGCGGCAGCGCGAGGAACGCGACGCCGGGGCCGTAGGGCGCGTAGGGCTGGCCGTCCCGGCCGACCTTCCCGAAGAAGAGCTGGGGCGGGACCTGGGGGATCGCCAGCGACCCGCGCTCCCACAGGCTCTCGACCTGGAGGTAGACCTCGAACTCGTCGGCGATCCGGTTGACCCGCCCCGAGGCCGTCAGCAGGAAGAGCCCCTGGAACACGAGGAAGAGGGCCAGCCCCAGGCCGAAGCGGGCTCTCACTGGGTCTCGGTCGGGAGGCTCGCGCGCAGCGCGGCGACGCGCGCGCGACGCTCGGCGGGGCGCAGCTGCGGCTCGTATTCCTCTCGCCGCAGGGGGCGCCCGAGCACGCGCTCGATCGCGAAGAGCGCGAACACGCGGTTGACGGCGTTCTCGTCGTCGAGGCGCTCGATCAGGCGCGGCAGGGCGGCGCGGCCGAGGGGGGAGCGCGCGTAGGCGTCGCTCGCGATCAGGCGCGCGATCGGGACCCGGTGTTCGAGCCAGGCCTCACCGACCGGGCGCTCGAGGCTGCCGCCGTAGTGCTCGGCCCACTCGGGCTGCGGCGCGACCTGCGCGCCCCACTGAGCGAGCTCCTTGGCCGTCCACGCGATCGAGCGGTCGAGGTGGCACAGGTTGCAGGCGTTGGGCCCGCCCTGGGAGAGCATCCGCGGGTCGGCCGGCGAGCCGATCCGGTGCGTGCGGATCACGGCGTCCAGCCCCTGGACCCGGCGCGGCATGTGGCAGTCGAGGCAGGACACCCCCTCGCCGTGGCGCGAGTGGGCCCGCTGGGCGGCCTGCGGACGGAGGCCCTCGTGGCACTTCAGGCAGGCCTCGACGTGGCGCGGGTCGTCGGGCCCGCCCCCGGGAGGGCTCGCGAGGTGCGGGTCGTGGCAGTCGGTGCACTTGACCGCCTCGCAGGCCGAGCCGGCCAGGTCGGCCGCCTCGCGCGAGTTCCAGGTCCCGGTCCCGTCGGGGTAGAGGCTGACCTTGGCCGAGTGGCACTGGGCGCAGATCGAGTTGACCACGTAGGCGCTCTCGCGCGCGCCCTCGACCAGCTGCGCGCTCGCGGCCGGGAACTCGAGCTGGGGCGCGCTGGGGAGGAAGCGCGGCTTCTTCTCGTAGGCCACGTGCTCGCGCCCGCCGAAGTGACACGCCTCGCACTCGATCCCCAGCGCGAGCAGCTCCTGCGGGTCGAGCGTCCGCCGCTTCGCCGCGCTCGCGTCCTCGGGCAGGCTCAGGTCCTCGCGCGGGAAGCCGCTGGTCATGGTGCTCTGGGTCGCCAGCCGCACCTCGTAGGGGTAGGTGTTGTGGCAGAAGATGCAGCTCGCCTCCCAGCGATGCACCGCGCTCAGCTTGTCGAGGGTGTGCGCGTTGCTGCCCTCCTCATCGAAGTCCGGCGTGAAGTCCGAGTCGAAGTAGTTGACCGGCAGCCAGCGCTTGCGCGTGGTCCAGTAGCCGAAGGGCAGCTTGGCCTCGGTCGTGTAGGCCCGGTCCCCCGCGGGCTCGGGGCCCTCGGTCTGAACGCCGATGTACATCTGCGTCAGCCGCGAGCCCACCGTGCGGGTGACCCGGTAGCGGCGCCAGAGCTCACCCGCGCGCGTGAGCGACATCTGATAGGCCTCGCCCGCCCGCTCGAAGCGCGCGCTGACCTCGCCGTAGACCAGCTCGACCCCCGAGAAGTCCCCCTGGACCGTGTCGGGGCCCGCGTCGAGGTTCATCCGGCTGTGAGGGTGGAGGCTCCAGGCCTTGTGCTTCTCGGCGTGGCACTCGCCGCACGCCTTGGCCCCCACGTAGTCGTTGCGGCGAATGTTGCTGTAGCCGTCGCGCAGCTGCTCGCCGCTGGTGAGCGGCCCCTCGCGCGCCACGTCCCGCGCGTCGACGTCCCAGGTCGGGTTGCGGTCGCGCCCGAAGTAGGCCCACAAGGGCAACACCGCGACACCGACCAGGAACGCGATCACCCCGCGCACCTTGCGCGCCCAGGGCCGGCGCTCGACCGGCTCGGCCTCCAGGTTGGCCCGCACGACGGCCTCGTCGCTGGCGAGGCCGAAGTGGCGCGCGGCCACGGCGACCAGGGGCCCCGCCCGCTTCAACTCGACCTGCTGCGCGGCCCCCAGCACGCTCGCGATCAGGGCGGCCTGCTCGGGCGCCGCCGCCGCGTGCTCGGCCAGGGCCTTGGCCTGCGCGACGAGGTTCGCCGCCTGAGCCAGCTCGGCCAGGCTGGATTCGCTCGGGTCGAGGTGCGCCGCGGCCAGGGCCTCGACCAGGGCGGAGAGGTCGGCCCCGGCTGGCGTCGCGTCGGCCGAGGCGAGGTCGGCCAGTTCGGGGGGAAGGGAGGTCACTCAGCGATTGTAGTGCGCTCGTCCTCGTTCCTAAGCGAGAACTGGCCTGTTGCTTCGTGCCCGTGCCCGTGCCCGAAAGGAATAACAGTAGGAGCTGTCGCAGTCAGCGAGAGCTCCTGCGCGTTCCTGGGATGGAGCGGGGAAAACTCGAAAACTGGAAAGCGCGGGGGCTGCTCAGCGGAGCTGCCTGCTTCGAGTCTTCCAGTTTTCACCGTTCATTGTCTCGACAGAGAGGGAGCTGTCGCTCGTGCGACAGCTCCTTCGCGTTTCGGAGATTGAAGAAGGAAAGCACGAAAGCAGGAAGACTGCGGAGGTGAGCTGGAGTCGTTCCTGCTTTCTTGCTTTCCTTTTGCACACACTCGGGTCAGCAGGAGCTGCCGCTCGTGCGACAGCTCCTTCTCGCTCCCGAGCTTGCAAGCAGGTTGTCGCCGAGCTCGGACGACACCCGGGAGCGACTTCCCTCGCGACCGGGGGAGGGCGCTCGCGCTTCAGCGACAGCCCGCCGCGCGGGCGTCGCTATCGGAGCTCCCTACCGACTTCCGGTTTTCCTCACTTCCAGTTTTCCCAGTTGAGTCGGTCCACCCTAGCGCTTCGCAGCAGCGACAGCCCTCGATTCGGGCACGGACACGATTGTGAATTCCGGTCAGGAACCGCTGCAAGAGCCGCAGCGGGGCATCGCCTGGAGCCACCTCGAGCCGGCGGTCCAACTCGGACAGGTACGCCGCTCGTCCACGACGAGGGCCCGCTAACGCGCCCCGACCGGGATCCCCAGGTGGAAGCGGAAGGTCAGCTTGCGGACGGTGATCTCGTCGTTGTCGCTCAACCAGGCGTCGCGCTTGGTCCGCCCGTTGACCGTCAGCACGCGTCCGCCGGGGCTGACGTCGAGGATCCGAAAGCCCTTCTCGTCGCGCATCACGACCGCGCCCACGCGGGGCGCGAACCAGCCCGTCAGCTCGATGTCGGCGTTCTCGTCGGCGCCGATGGTGTAGAGCGACTTGTCGAGGATCACGTTCCGCCCGTCGGGGAGCGCGAAGTAGCCGCGGTTGCGGCTCGACTGCTGCTTGTGTCGCTTGGCGAGCGAGGCCGCGTCCATGGCGAGGGTCATGGCGCCCTCGGCCTCGATCGGCATCTGGACGTCGCTCTCCTCCATGGGGTCGGGGTGACCGTCCGCCTCGAAGCGGAGGGTGAACTTGCCCAGCGAGATCACGTCGCCGTGGTTGAGGTTGTAGCGATCGACCCGGTTGCCGTTGACGAAGGTGCCGTTGCCGCTGCCGAGGTCGTCCAGGCGGAAGTAGCCCGGCTTCTGGACGATCTCGCAGTGGAGGCGCGAGATCCCCAGGTTGTCGATGGTGACCTCGCAGTCCGGGCTACGCCCGATCCGCACGCGCTCCTGATCGGCTTTGAACTCGTGGCGGCTGAGCGTCCGTCCCGAGAGGATCAACGTGAGCTTGTAGGACACCGCTCCTCCGGCCCGCAGGGAAGAATCAGTCTAGTCACTGATCCAGACAAGGACCACGCAAGTTCCACTCGATAAGTGCCCGCGATCGCACACGGGGCTGCCCAAAGGGGCTAGGAATCGCCCAGCACCCGCTCCCGGGTCAGCTCGTGCTTCTCGATCTTGGCGTCGAGGGTCGGCCGCGAGATCCCCAGGATCGAGGCAGCCTTGCTCTTCTTGTACTTGGTTCGCCGCAGGACCTCGCTGATCGCGGCGGTCTCGATCTGGTCGACCTCTTCGGCGACGAGCTCCTTGAGGGTCTTGCCCGAGAGGAGGAAGCTGCGGATCTGGGTGCTCTTGGGGCTCTCGCCCAGGGGGGTGCGCGCCCCCTCGACCACCTGCGGACTCAGATGCTCAGGGCGGATCTCGTCCTTACTGAGCGCGCTGGCGCGCATGATCTCGTTCTCGAGCTCGCGGATGTTCCCCGGCCAGTCGTAGCGCAGGAACATGTCGAGCGCCTCGTCGCTCAGCTTGCGCGGGCCCTGACCCGACTGCTTGGCCTGCTGCTTGAGGAAGTGCTCGGCGAGGAGCGGGACGTCCTCGCGCCGCTCGCGCAGGGGCGGGAGCACGATGTTGATCACGTTCAGCCGGTAGTAGAGGTCCTCGCGGAACTTGCTCTCCTTGATGAAGCTGAGCAGGTCCTTGTTGGTCGCCGAGACGATCCGGGCGCTGACCCGCTTGAACTCCTTGGAGCCGACCCGGCGCAGCACCCCGTCCTGCAGCACGCGCAGGAGCTTGGTCTGCATGTCGAGGTCCATGTCGCCGATCTCGTCGAGGAAGAGCGTGCCCCCGTCGGCCATCTCGAACAGGCCCATCTTGTCGGAGGTCGCGCCGGTGAAGGCGCCCTTCACGTAGCCGAAGAACTCCGACTCCATCAGGTTGGCGGGGATCGCCGCGCAGTTCTCCGAGACGAAGCGGGCCTTCTTGCGCGGCCCGTTGAAGTGCAGCGCGCGGGCGATCAGCTCCTTGCCGGTGCCGCTCTCGCCCGTGATCAGGACCGGGACCGTGCTGTCGGTCACCTTGTCGAGGATCGCGAACACCTCGAGCATCTTGGGCGAGCTCGTCACGATGTGGTCGTAGGAGTAGCGCAGCTCGAGCTGCTCGCGCCGGGCGGCCAGCGCCTCACGCGCCTTGACCAGCTGGCGGTCCTGGACCTCGACCCGCTCGCGCAGGAGCTGGTTGAGGCGCTCGAGCTCTTCCTTGGCGTGGCGGAGCTCCTCCTGCTGGCGCACGTTCTCCTCGAAGAGGCGCGCGTTCTCGATCGCGACGGCCGCCGAGGCGGCCACCAGCTCGACCCGCTCCTGGGTCACGTCGTCGAAGCGGGCCGACGCGAAGCGGTTGTCCAGGTAGATCGCGCCCAGGGATTGATCGCGGTGCCGCAGGGCGACCACGAGCACCGAGCGGAGCTTCATGTTCAGGATGCTCTGCTTGCCCGTGTAGCGCGCGTCGTTCTTGGCGTCGGTCAGGAGCACCGACTTGCCGCCGCTCAGCACCTCGCCGACGAGGGTCTGGCTGATCTTCTCGCGCGCGTCGCGGATCGACTCCTGGTCGATGTTGCGCGAGACCTTGACCCGGATCTCGGGCGGGTCGCCCTCCTGCAGGATCAGGAACCCGCGCTCGGCGCCCGCGACCTGGATCACGGTGTCCATCACCGACTCGAGCACCCGGCGCAGGTTGTGGATCGAGTTGAAGGTCCGGTTGAGCGCGAGGAGCTGGTGCAGTTCGCGCAGCTCGCCCGGCTGGGGCATCACCGTGGCCTGGGTCTGCTCCTCGGGCGGCGCGCTGCCGCGCGGCGAGCGCTCGGTGGGGCGGACCTTGCGGGCCTGATCCGGGCTGAGCCGCGCCGTGTCGAGCACCGAGTTCAGCACGCCCTTGACCCCGGTCGGGTCGCCCACCGCCGAGTAGATCCCGGTCGAGATGTCCACCGTCTCCTTGCCGGTTCGCTCCTGCGAGACGGGCTCGCGCTCCCAGTAGAGGATCGTGGTCCCGATCTCGATCTTGTCCTCGGCGTCGAGGCGCTGGCGCTTCTTGACCCGATGCCCGTTGACGAACACGCCGTTGCGCGAGTTCTTGTCGATCAGCTCGAAGGCGCCGTCCTGCTCGTGGATCTCGCAGTGGTGGCGCGAGCTGTTCAGGTCGTCGATCTGGACGTGGTTCTCGGACGAACGCCCGATGGTGATCACCTGGCCCTCGAACTCGACGATCCGCTTGGGCTGACCGGCGTTCCCCAACACGATGACACGCGACATGGAGCTCCTCGGCGCTGTCAAATCAAGCTAACAGGTCGGCCGGACCTGGGCAAAGCGACGCGTAAGCGTCTGTTTTGCAAACCGCGATCGGTAAAGCGGGGCGGCAGGGAAGCGTAAAAGGCGGCCCAGGAGCTGGGCAGCCTAGCGGATCTTGCGGTGGGCGGTCACCACCCAGCCGTCGGGGCGGCGGACGAGGGACACGTCCGCCTCGTGGCGGATCGTCTCGGAGCGCAGCGTCAGGCGGACGTAGGCGATCTGGTCCTCGAGCTCGGTCCAGTCGATGTCCTCGACTCGCAGCCCGACCGTGTCCTGGCGATAGAACTCGGCCACCTTCTCGGGGGGGTTGGCCTTCAGCTCCTTCTCGAGGCGGGCGTGGAGCAGCCAGCCCGTCACCTGGCGCAGGACCGCCACGTCGCCCTTGTGCCAGGCCCAGAGCCAGGTCTGGAGCGCCAGGCCCGCGCTGGTCCGGTCGGGGTAGATCTCGGGCGGCTCGACGGGGCCGGTCGAGACGCCGGCGCAGCCGCCCAGGCAGAGGGCGAGCGCGAGGCCTGCCAGCAGACGCAGCGCGCGCCTCAAGCCACCGCCTCGGCCACGGCGTCGTCGAGCTCGCGCCCCGAGAGGATCCGGAACACCTCGCGGTAGCGGCGCGCGGTCTCGGCCACGATCTCGTCGGGGAGCGCGGGTGCCGTGGGCGCCTCGAGCTGCTCGCGGGGGAGGGTCTGCAGGTAGTCGCGCACGAGCTGCTTGTCCCAGGGGACCGGCTGGCGCCCGGGCTGGTGCTCGTCGGCCTTGAAGTAGCGGCTCGAGTCGGGGGTCAGGGCCTCGTCGGCGAGGACCAGCTCGCCCTCGCGCAGGCCGAGCTCGAACTTGGTGTCGCAGAGCAGGAGGCCGCGCTCGGCGCTGAGCGCGCTGGCGGCGCGGAACACCGCGAGCGAGGTCTCACGCAGGCGGGCGGCCAGCTCAGCGCCGACCTCGGCCTCGAGCTCCGCGAAGGTCAGCGGCTGATCGTGGCCCGCCGCGGCCTTGGTGGTCGGGGTGAAGATCGGCTCGGGCAGCTGCCCGCCCAGCTCGATCCCGGCCGGCAGCGCGACGCCCTGGATCGCGCCGGTCTGCTGGTACTCCTTCACCTTGGAGCCGGCCAGGTAGCCGCGGACCACGCACTCGATCTTGACCACCTCCAGCTTGCGGACCAGCACCGCGCGACCGCCCAGCTCGGCCGCCGCCTCGCCCGCCGCCCCAGGCATCTCGCTGGCCCGGGTCGCCAGCAGGTGGTTGCTGATCGTGTCCTGCAGGGCGCCGAACCAGAAGTTGCTGGTCTGGGTCAGGACCGCGCCCTTGCCCGGGATCCCGCTGCCCAGGATCCGATCGAAGGCCGAGATCCGGTCGGTGGCCACGAAGAGCAGCCGCTCGGCGTCGACGGCGTAGACGTCGCGGACCTTTCCGCGGTGGACCAGCTCGAGGCCCTCGAGCTGGGTCTCGGTGATCGCCTGATCGCTCACGAAGACTCCTTCTGGTCGAGCAGCCGCTCGAGGTCGCTGGCCTGCCAGCGGCGACTCCCGCCCCGCTTGTGGCCCCGGTTGCGGCGTCCGACCCCGCGCGGGGAGAGGGCGAGGGGCGTCTGGAGGCGCCACAGGACGCAGGCCCCGATCGCCAGCGCGTCGGCGGCGTCGAAGGGGGGGAGGGCGTCGTCCTCGGCCCAGCCCAGGGCGCGCATCACCGACTCGCGCACGGTCTCCTTGGTGGCCCGCCCGTGCCCGGTCAGGGCCTTCTTGACCAGGGCCGGCGGGACCTCGTGCACGTCGCGGCGGGCCAGGCGGGCGGCGAGCAGGCACACGGCCCGGGCCTCGGCCAGGCGGATCGCCGAGCGCACGTTGCGCCCCACGAAGGCCTCCTCGATCCCGACCGCGTCGACGGGGTGCTCACCGAGGAGCTCGGCCACGCCGGCGTGGATCGCCTCCAGGCGCTCGGCGATCGGCGCCTCGGCGTCGAGGCGCAGGGTGCCCCAGGCCAGGGCGCGCGAGTCGCGTCCACAGAGCTCGACGACTCCCCAGCCCGTCACCCGGCTGCCGGGGTCGATCCCGAGCACGCGGCGGGTCAAAGCTCGTCGTCCCGCGGCTCGTTGGCGACGGGGTCCTCGTCGTCGTCGTTGACGTCGAAGGCGTCGAGCAGGACGGCCCGCACCTCCTCGAGGTCGAGGGTGTCCTCGATCGCGCGCACGTTGGTCGAGGGCTCGTTGTCGACCCAGCGCGCCTCCTGGGTCAGGGAGCGCATCCGCCGCACCGACTCCTTCAGCCCGCCGCCCTTGCGGTAGAGGCTCTCGCGGGCGCGGAACACGAGCTTGATCGGGATCTCCTCCCAGGGGAGGTTCTGCCGCAGCTGGTTGACCAGGTAGCGGCGGTAGCTCTGGGGGAAGAGCACCGGCTCGTTGACGAAGAGCAGCAGCGTGACCGGGTTGGTCGCGATCTGGGTCCCGAAGTAGAGCTTGCCGATCTGGTTCTTGAAGGGCTTGGGCCGCCGCCGCTGGAGCGCCGCCGCCAGCGCGCGGTTGAGCTGGCCCGTCCCGACCTTGATCAGGCTCTGCTTGTAGAGGTCGATCGCGACCTCGAGCGGAGTCTCGACCTCGTCGCCCTCCTCGAGGGCCGAGATCGCGACGACCGGCGCGTAGGACAGGTGCGGCAGGGTCTTGGCGCAGTAGTCCGCGAACTGCTCGGGGGTCATGCGGTCCGAGACGAGGTCCCACTTGTTGGCCACGATCACGCAGGCCTTGTGCTCGTCCACGATCATGCCGGCCAGGCGCCGGTCGAGGTTGCGCACGTCCGCCAGGCAGTCGAGGAAGAGCAGCGCCGCGTCGGCGCGCCGCAGGGCCAGCTCCGAGCGGCCGTGGCTGATCAGCTCGATCGCGTCGTCGGCGCGGCCTCGCTTCCGCAGGCCCGCCGTGTCGATCAGGATCAGCTCCTGGTCGCCGACCTGGACGCGCACGTCGACGGCGTCGCGGGTCGTCCCCGGCGTGTCGGAGGCGATCACCCGCTCCTCGCCCAGGATCGCGTTGACGAAGGTCGACTTGCCCACGTTCCGGCGCCCCAGCACGGCCACCCTGAGGGTTCGCGGGCGCTCGACGACCTGGAATGGGGTCCCGGTCCCGGCTCCTGCGGCGGCGGCGTCCGCGCCGTCCTCACCCTCCTCGCTGTCGGAGCCCGCGGCGGCCTCGGCGTCCGGCTCGCCGGCGCCCGGCTCGCCGGCGTCCGGCTCGTCGGCAGCCGGCTCGTCGGCATCCGGGTCGGGCTTGCCGAACAGGTCGTGCTCGTCGAGCTCGGCCACGATCGCGTCGAGCAGGTCGCTCTTGCCGGTGCCCTCCCGCGCCGAGAGCACGTGGACCTCGCTCGGCATGCCCAGGGCGTAGAACTCGCCCGCCGTGGCCTCGAGCTGAATGGTCTCTGCCTTGTTGGCGGCCAGCACGACGGGCTTGCCCAGCTTGAGGATCTTGCGCGCGATCGCCTCGTCCTGCGGCGTCAGGCCCGCCCGCGCGTCGACCAGGAACAGGATCAGGTCGGCGAAGTCGAGGGCCAGCTCGATCTGCTCGTTGACGTGGCGATCGAAGGTGTCGTCGGTCCCGCCCAAGCCGCCCATGTCGCAGAGCTCGATCGCGCGCCCGTCGTCGAGCTCGACGAGGGCCGCCAGGCGATCACGGGTGGTGCCCGCCGTCGGCTCCTCGATGGCCAGGCGTTGGCCGACCATCTTGTTGAAGAGGGTCGACTTGCCCACGTTGGGACGGCCCACGATCGCGACGAAGGGGTAGCGCGCTGCGCCGCCGCCGATATCGGGCGAGTAGGGCTTGAGCTTGCGCCTGCGCTTCTTGGCCACTGGAGATACCTCGACTTAGGCGCAAGAGTCTATCAGCGGGGTGCGATAGACCCGCGCTCGGCGCGAAGTGGCCACCAGGCCCCCAAGACGGGCAGCAGGGCCAGGAGCGCCAACCAGGGGGCGAGGGTCCGGGCGGGGACCTCGGGCCGGGCGGCCTCCAGGCGCTCCAGGTCGCCCTGGCTGAAGGCCCGCTCGGCCGCCGGCGGGTCCGGGGCGAGGGGGGCGGCGACGGTGCCGAGCAGCGCCCGCCCGCCCGCGTCCCGGTAGGTGCGCAGGGCGTAGGGGACCTCCGCCAGGAGGGGGTGCGGCCGGCCGGCCGGGTGCGCGCGCAGCTCGGCGCGGGTGCGCGGGGCGGCCAGCTCGAGCAGCTCGGCCCAGAACAGAGGGAAGCTGGCGCTCGCGATCCAGGAGCCGGCGTCGCTCTTGCCCAGGGGGGCCCGCAGGACCGCGAGCAGCTGGCGGCCCTCGCCGCTGACGAGGGCCAGGGGCTGGCGTCCGGCCAGCAGGACCGGGGCGGCGCCAGGGAGCCCCTCCGGCAGCGGACCCAGGCGCGGGATCGCCGCCGGATCCCGCTCGGCCTG
>CALDQK010000051.1 GCA_937911525.1 uncultured bacterium | reverse complement strand
TCGACCAGCGCGCACAGGCTCGGCCAGGCGCGGCCCGGAGCCCAAGCCGCCACGCGCAGCCGCTCCTCCTCCTCGACCGCCTCGCGGAAGCGCTGGCTGCCTTCGTCGCCGCGGCCGAGGGCCAGGATCGCCTGCTCGAGCGCCGAGGCCTGGCGCAGGGAGCGCCCGTGCAGGGCCGCCGCCGTCGGGCCGCCCGCCAAGGCGGCCAGGCAGAGCGCGGCCGGCAGGCCCCAGCGCGCGAGGGCCCCCTCCCGCGCGGGGCCCGCCAGGAGCGCGGGGCCAGCGAGCAGCCCACTCAGGCCCAGGAGCACGCCCGCGCTCGCGCCGCCGCGCAGCTCAGCGCTCAGCGCGAGCAACACCCCCCAGCCCAGCGCCTCGGCGACCCAGCTCGGCCAGGTCCGCGTGGACTCGCCGGCGAGCGCGCCCCCGATCCCGAGGCCGAGGGCCGCGCCGCCGAGGCACGCGCCGAGGGCCAAGCCCCAGGCCGGCGCCCAGCCCTCTGCGCCGCCGCCCAGGAAGCTGGCCGCGCCGAGGGCCGCCGCCGCGCTCAGGCGCCAGGCCGCCGAGAGCGCGCTCGCCGGCCAGCGGACCGGCGCGCCTTCACCCGGCGCGGGGACGAGGGTCAGCGCGGCGGGCAGCGCCAGCAGCCCCAGCGCGCTCCAGGGGCCGAGCCCCCAGCCGAGGAGCGCGCCGAGGGCGGCGCCCGCGAGCGCCCAGCCGCGGCCGCCCGCCCCCAGGGTCAGCGGCGAGGCCAGGACCCCCGCCGCGGCGCCGGCCCCCAGGGCGCCGGCCCAGCCGTGGCGAGCGAGGAGCGCGACCAGCGTCAGGACCGCGGCCACGCCCCCGAGCCCGCGCGCGCCGAGCTGCGCTCCCCCCAGGCGGCCCAGGCAGAGCCCCGCGAGGGCCGCGGCCCACAGCGGCCAGGGGAAGAGCTCGGGCTCGCAGCCGCTCGCCTGCAGCCCGAGCAGCCCAGCGCTCAGTCCCGCGGCGGCCAGCGCCTGCGCTCCCTTGGCCCGTCGTCCTTCGCTCACCTGGATCTCGTGTCCGTCCCGCCTGGCTCGCGTCCCCAGACTTGGCGCAGATCCTAAGGGCAATTCCACGGGCGGGATTCAGCTCCGCCGGCCCGGGGGGAGCGCGGGGCTGCTCAGCTCGACGCGGGGCCGGACTCGGGGTCGGACTCGGGCTCGGGCTCCGCGTCGAACTCGAGCCGGTCCGAGGCCTCCGCGGACTGGCCGGGCGAGACGGGAGGCCAGGGTCCGAGGCGCTCCGCCAGCCCCCAGGCGGCTGGATAGAGGAGGCCCAGCGAGAGCGAGACCACGAAGGCGGCGCCGGCGCCGAAGGTGCTGAGGTCGAATGGGACGCCCAGGCTGGCGTGGAGCAGGAGGTGATTGACCCACGCAGCGAGGAAGGAAGAGACGAAGACGCTCAGAGCCTGGAGGGGATAGGCGACGCCTTGCAGCCGCAGGACGACGAGCATTCCCAGCGCCAGCGCGGGACAGGCTGACTGAGTCGCGACGTAGCCCAGTCCCGAGATCTCCGTCTGCAGGCCGCTGAGCGCTCCGCCCACGGACCCGGTGGCGAACAGCCCGCCGCGGTAGCCGGCGGCGAGGTCCAGCGCCACCAAGGCCGCGAGGGCCAAGAGCCAGGCGCCCGCCAGCGAGCCCAGCAGCGACGGGGCGCCTCGGGTCGAACGAGCCCACTCGAAGACGGTCAGGGGCACCACGACGAGGCCCGCTGCCAGCGCCTCGCTCGTGAAGCGGACGAGGTCGAGCTCGCCGACCGGGAGCCCCAGCCGAAAGCTCAGGAAGACGTGCAGGCCGAGCGTGGACAGGGCCAAGGCCACGCCGTGGAACAGGGCGCGCAAAGCGGCTGCCTGAAGGGTCTCGAGGCTCAGCGCGGGCTTCTGGGAGTCGTCGTTCAGGGGGTCGGGCCTCGCTTCTCCGCGAGCCTGGGCTTGGCCCCGCCCGCCAAGCTCACTCCCAGCGCTCGCTCGCGAGGGCTGGTGAGCGACGAAGCCGCTGCGCGCTGTCGGCCCTTGGGCTCACCCGCCAGCCCTCGAGCTCAAGCGACCGGGGACTCGTGCTCGCTGGAGGGCGAGGGGTGCTCGTCGGTGGCCGAGGGGAGGTCGAGCTCGTATCTCTCTCGGAGCAGCTCGCGCAGCTCGTCGAAGTGGCCGATCCGGTGGTCGGGCTCGCTCACGCCGACCTCCTCGGAGTGGCGGCCGCCGCGGACGAGGTGGACGGTGATCAGGCCGAGCGCGTTGGCCGGGTCGATATCGCGCACCATGCGGTCGCCGACGTACATGCAGCGCGCGGGCTTGAGGTTCAGGTCGCTGCAGGCCCGGCGGTAGAGCTTGACGTTGGGCTTGTTGATCCCGATCTGGTCCGAGATATAGATCGCGGTCGGGGTCAGGTAGGGGTAGATCCCCAGGCGGAGGATCTTCTCGGCCTGCTTGACCGAGAGCCCGCTGGTGATCACGCCCAGGAGCAGGTCCTCGATCCCCGCCAGGTCCGCGAGCAGGCGCACCGCGTCCGGATAGGGATGGAGGTGGTGGTCCTTGGTGTCGTGGTAGGCCTTGACGCCCGCGGCCACGAGGATCGCCGGGTTGACGCCCTTGTAGTGGCGCTTGGGGATCCGCCGCAGCAGCTGGTCGAAGTGGTGGTCGTAGTTGCTGCTGAACTCGCTCACGACCTCGAGCAGCTCGCCCTCGAGCTGCTCGACCTCGACCCGCAGTCCGACCTCGATCATGGCCTCGACCGCGGCGCGGCGCGCGCGGCGCGCGAACTCCGAGGTGGAGAAGAGGGTGTCGTCGACGTCGAAGAAGATTGCGTCCAGGACGCTCACGGGTCTGTCCTTGAAGGAGAGACCCAACCTACCGAACTCAGGGAGTCGGGGAAAGCGGTCCGTACCCTGACACCCTCACGGCACTAGCGCGAGGTCGGGATCAGGAGCCGGAAGCCGAGGTCCCCCGCCGAGCGCGCGGGCGCCTGGCCCTCGCGGCGGAAGCAGCGCGCGCCGCCGGCCTGGTCCTGGTGGCCGCCGCCCTTGATCACGCGCCGCGAGCCGCGCCGCGGACCGCTGGGGTCGACCAGGACCTGCGTCCGCGGCAGGGGCGCGTAGACGTCGCCGGTCCACTCGCGCAGGTTGCCGCCCTGGTCGAGGCAGCCCGCCGCCGAGTAGTCGGCCATGTAGCTGCCGCAGGGCGCGCTCTGCTCGTGGCCGTCGCCGCGCAGGCCGAGGTTGCCGTGCAGGGTGGTCAGCTCCTCGCCCCAGGGATAGAGCCGCCCGTCGCCGCCGGTGGCCGCGTACTCCCACTCGGCCTCGGTGGGCAGGCGCCCGCCGGCCCAGGCGCAGTAGGCCGCCGCGTCGTACCAGCTCACGCCGTGGACGGGGTGGTCCGGCCCGACCGGGTAGGCCGGCGTCGGGACGCGCTCGCCGGTGGCCCGGGCGTAGGCGCGATACTCGGCCCAGCTGACCTCGCACTTGCCGAGGAAGTAGCCGCGGGTCAGGCGCACCGTGGTTCGGTCGCCGAGGCGGAAGGTCGCGGCCACGCCGGCCAGGGCGGCCAGCTCGGGCAGGTCGCTCGGGGCGACGTAGACCAGGCGCGTCCCCTCGCCGAGCAGATACTCGCCCTCCTGCTCGCCGAAGCGCACGCCGGCGGGGAGGGGCAGGGAGGG
>CALDQK010000050.1 GCA_937911525.1 uncultured bacterium | reverse complement strand
TGCTGGCGGACGCCCTTGCTCTCGTGGTCGCCGACGACGACCACCAGCACCCGCCCCGAGACCAGGAGCTGCTTCAGCCGCGCGCGCAGCAGCTCGGGGCTCAGCTGGGGGACGGTCTCGCTCGTGCCGTCTGGCCGCAGCCGGTAGGGGTGCCCGGCGAAGAAGCCCTGGTTGCAGATCCGGGACACGAAGCGGTCGGGGTCGGCTTGCTCCGAGCCGAGGCTGGTCAGCATTTGGCTGCGGCGCTGGGCCACGTGGTCGGGGTCCAGCGCCGGCTGGCGCAGGCACTCGCTCACGAGCTGGAGCGCGGAGAAGAAGCCCTCCCGCGGCGCGGCCAGCGAGAGGCGCGCGTAGTCGTAGTTGACGTCGCGCGAGGTGCGCGCGCCGAGGGCCACCAGCTTGGCCTGCAGCTTGTCGCGGGGCGTCCGGGTCGAGCCGTCGAGGAGCGCGCTCAAGAGCAGCTGGTCGACCCCCTGGTGCTCGGGCTTCAGGTCGAGGCTGCCCCCGTCGAAGCAGAGCTGGAGCGCGCTGACCGCCGCCCCGGGCTCGCGGCGGAAGAGCACGCGCACGCCGTTGGCCAGGCGGAAGGACTCCACCAGGCTGGCGGCCGCGTCCGCGCTGCTGGCCGCCTGCGGGGCCAGGCTCTCGGGGCTCAGCTCGAGCTTGGTCCGGTTGGCCTCGTTGACCAGGGCGCCGAGCACCATCGGTCGCCCGACGAGGTAGTTGCGCACGAAGGTGCGCAGGTCGTCCAGGGTGACCGAGGCCGTCTCCTTCAGGTAGCGCCGGTAGTAGTCGAGGCTCGAGCTCGCCCACCAGAACGAGAGGGTGTGGGCCAGGTCGGCGCCGCTCTCGGCCTCGTAGGCGCGCGAGATCCGCAGGCTTCGCTTGGCCAGCTCGAGGTCGGCCTCGCTCCAGTAGCCGGCCTCGGCCATGGCCGCGATCTCGGCCAGGAGCGTGTCGCGGACCTGGAACACCTTGCCCTCGCGGACGACGCCGGTGAAGTCGAGCTCGCCGCCCTCGCGCTGGGTGTAGTAGCCGAAGCGGACGCGGTCGGCGAGGGCCCCGTCGCGGAAGGTGCGCTGGAAGCGCCCGTGCGGGAGCGAGAGCAGGGTCCCCCACACGTCGGCCACGAAGGTCGCCCGCTCGTCGCGGCCCACGTCGGGCCCCGGCCAGCGCGCGCCGAGCACCACCAGGGGCGTGTCCTGCACGGTCACGAAGGCCTTGGTCTCGGCCAGGCGCGGCAGCGGCTCGCGCGGCACCCGGTGCGGGTCGGGCCCGGCCTTCCAGCGCCGCGGGCCGAAGAGGCGCTCGGCCAACACCCGGGCCTCGGTCAGGTTCACGTCGCCCACGATCAACAGGCAGCTGTTGTTGGGCACGTAGAAGCGCTCGCGGAAGCGGTGCATCGTCTCCTGGGTCGCGCTCAGGATCACCTTTCGCTCCCCGAGGGGGTTCTTGCGGTAGGCCTGGTCCCCGTAGAGCTGCTCGCGCAGGCCGCGGCGGAGGAAGTGCGTCGGGGTGGCCTCGTTGCGGTCGTATTCGCCGATCACGACCTTCCGCTCGGCGCGCAGCTCGTCCATGTTGAACAGCGGCCGCAAGAGCGCGTCGGCCATGAAGTGCATGCCGGCCGCGAAGTTGCGCGAGGGCAAGGTGAAGAAGTAGTTCACCCGCTCGGTGGAGGTCGTCCCGTTGAAGGAGATCCCCAGCTCACGTACCCGGGCCATGTAGCGGTCCTGGGTCGGCAGGGCCGCGTTCCCCTTGAAGAACATGTGCTCGTAGAGGTGGCTCAGCCCGTTGGTGTCCGGCGTCTCGGTGAAGCTCCCCGTCTTGACCGCGACCTCGACCGTGACCAGCGGCGCGTTGTGCTTCTCCACGATCAGCACGTCGAGCCCGTTCTTCAGGCGCGTGTGGTGGATCTGGGGCTCTTGCGCCGACGCGAGAGGAGCCGCCAGGAGCAGCAGGGCGAGCGAGGGGGCTAGGGCGCGCATTCGGCCTCCTGTGGACGAGCCCGGACGTTAGGGGCTTGGGAGGAGGGTGGCAAGAAGTCTCCCGCTCCCGGTCCCAGGCTCCGGTCCCAGGCTCCGGTCCCAGGCTCCGGTCCCAGGCCCCGGCCCAGGCCCCGGCTCCCAGCCCCGGCTCCCCGGTCCCGGCCCCGTCTTCCGGCCCCGGCCCCGTCTTCCGGCCCCGGCCCCGGCCCTGGCCCTGGCCCCGGCGCCGGCCCCGGCCCCGCCTCCAATTCCCAGGGAACCTCCCCGGCCCACCCGCGTGTATAGGGCGTAGCACGAGGCTTCCCCCATGAATCAGACGGCCCTCCTCCCGGTCGTCGTCGCTGCCCTGGCGACGGCCGCTCACGCCCAAACCCTGCCCTTCGTCCACGTCCAAACGGACAAGGGGCGCTATCGGCTGGGCGACACGCTCCGGGCCCGGGTCCACCTCGGGGACGCCCCCGAGCGGGCCTTCCCGCTCCAGCTGCGCCTCGTCCGCGGCGGAGCCGTCCTGGGCGAGACCACGCTCCAGCGCGCCGCGGCGCCCGCCTGGAAGGTCCTGCTCGACCCCCAGTGGGCCGGCGGCGCCTGCCAGCTGGAGGCGCGCGGGCCCCAGGGGCGCCTGCTGCATAGCCTCCCGCTCGAGCTCTACGACACCGAGCTGCCCTCGCTGCGCCTGCGCCTGAAGGTGCTCGGCGAGGTCTACCAGCCCGGGGAGGCGGTCACGGCCACCCTGCGGGCCCTCGACCGGCGCGGGCGCCCGATCCGGGGCGTCCGACCGCGGCTGCGGGCCGACTTCGGCCCGCTCGTGATCGAGGAGGAAGGCCAGGAGACCGACCGCGAGGGCTGGGTCACGCTCCGCTTCCTCGTCCCCAAGGAGGCCCAGACCAGCGGGCACCTCGCCGTGGGCCTGAAGCACAAGCGCGACCTGGCCGCCGTGGCCGCCCCGATCCACGTCTCGGCCTCGGTCGGCCGGATCGACGCCTTCCCCGAGGGCGGCGCGATCGTGACCGGCCACCCGCAGCGCCTCGCGCTCCTGGTGCGCGACCTCGACGGTCAGCCGACCGCGGCCGAGGGGCGGATCGTCGATGACCGGGGCGCCTCGGTCGGGGTCTGGCAGAGCGACCGCTACGGCCACGCCCTGATCGACGTGCCCTACGCCAAGGAGCGCTCCTACGAGCTGCTGGTGACTCGCCCCCAGCTCGAGGCGCGCTTCGCGCTCCCCCAGGACACCGGCCACCCCTACTCGCTGCGGATCACCCGCGACCGGAAGGGGAACGCCGAGGTCGAGGTCCGCGCCCGCGAGGGCGAGTCGCTCAAGGGGGTCGAGCTGGCCCTCGCGACCGTGGACGGCTACTCCGAGCGCAAGACCCTCCACAAGGGGAAGGCGACCTGGTCGCAGTCCAAGCTGCTGCGCGTGCGCCACCTCCTGGTCGAGCGCAAGGACCGGGCCCTGCTCAAGGCGCCGCTGCTCTTCGGCCAGGACTGGCCCTTCGAGGTCCGCCTGACCCCGCGCGAGGACCAGGTGCTCCTGCCCGGGCGCGAGGCCGTGATCGACGTCGAGACCCGCTTCAACGGCGCCCCCATGGCGGCGGACCTCGCCCTCTCGGTGTTCCACGGCGCGTCCGGCCCCGAGCGGATCGCCCCGATCCCCGGGCTCGCCTCCCGCGCCCTGCTCCAGCCCTACGTCCACGA
>CALDQK010000049.1 GCA_937911525.1 uncultured bacterium | reverse complement strand
TGCGCCTGGCCGCCAGCCTGGTCAGCCGCTACGTTGCCGAGAGCAAGGAGCGCCCCGCGGCGCGCAGGGAGCTCCTCGGCGGGCTGCTCGCCTATCGGGCGGTCTTGCCGGACCAGCGCGAGCGAGGCTTCCTGGCCCAGGTCCTCGCCGAGCGCCTCGACCTGGCCCTCGTCCTGCGCGAGGTCGGGCTGGCAGAGCCCAAGGACGTGGCGAAGCGCGGCGGGCGGGCCCTGTTCCGCTGGTTCGAGGCCAACGCGCGCTACCTCTATTGGCAGCCTCGGGCCCGTCGCTTCGAGCTCGACGCGGCCGCGCGCAGCGCGCGCCAACCAAGCGATGTCTACCGCAAGATCCACCCCTGGCCCGAGGGCGCCGGCCCTCGCCGTCCCGCGCCGCGCCCCGTGCGTTGAGCCCGTGGTAGCGTCTCGCCTTCACCAGAGAGAACGACTCATGAAGCGCTTCAACTCCATCCTGCTCCCCGCCCTCCTGTGCTGGGCCCTGCCTGCCGCCGGCCAGGACGCGCCGCCGCCCGCCCCGACCGCGACCTTCTCGATCACGGCCAAGGCCAAGAGCGCCAAGGTCGCCCTCGGCGGCGAGATCGAGCTCGAGATCACGGTCAAGAACGAGGGCGAGGCCGAGTCCCTCGCCCGGCCCGTGGCCCTCAGCACCCACTCGGTCATGATCGAGCTGAGCGGCGCGCGCTGGGGCGAGGCCAAGCGCTACCTGGCCCGCTTCCCTGGCGGGATCGCCAAGCTCAAGCCCCAGGCCCAGGTCGGCGTCGCGCCCGGCAAGACCCTGACCGGCACGATCAAGCTGCCCACGGTCGAGACGGGCAAGATCACGATCAAGCCGGTCTACATGGGCTTCGTGCCCCACCCTCGCCAGCAGGGGCAGCGCCCGCCGCAGCCGGTGTTCGGGGAGGGGATCGAGGTCGAGGTGACCCCGGCCGAGGGCGGCGGCAAGTACGCCGTGGCCAAGATGGTGACCAACCACGGCACGGTTCGCTTCCGCTTCTACGACGAGGCGGCGCCCTGCCACGTGCGCAACTTCATCGAGCTGGCCAAGCGCGGCTTCTACAAGGGGCTGACCTTCCACCGCGTGATCAAGGGCTTCATGATCCAGGGCGGCGACCCCGACGGGAACGGCGGCGGCGGCCCCGGCTACTCGATCCCCGGCGAGTTCAACCGCAGCCCCAAATACTCGCACCGCCCCGGCGCGATCGCCGCGGCGCGCACGAGCAACCCCCACAGCGCGGGCAGCCAGTTCTACGTGTGCCTCGGCTCGCCGGCCCACCTCAACGGGCAATACACGGTGTTCGGCCAGGTCTTCGAGGGCCAGGATGCGATCAATGCCATCGGCGCGGTCGAGACCGGCGCGGCCGACAAGCCCAAGGAGGACTGCGTGATCCAGAGCCTCTCGATCGAGTACGTGGCGGAGATCCCCGCCCAGAAGTAGCGCCGCGCTGCGTTCGCGCTGAGCGGAAGAGATCGAGAGGGAGCTGTCGCTGAGCGCGGCGGCTCCCTCTTTCGTTCTATTCGGGCACGGGCACGGCTGACCAGCCCACTGAGGCCCGTGCACGTCCGGGCATGGGCACGGCGTCCCACACAGCTCAGGCCACACGCTCGTGAGGCGAGGGCGTCCAGACGTGGCGATTTAGAAGGAAAGCAGGAATCAAGGAAGGACAGGAAAGCTGCGGCTGCCGGGAAGGCGAAAGCAGTCTCTCGAAATGCGTTGGCTACGCTTCGCTCTCGATGCCGAGATCGCAGATCTCGCCGATTTCCTCGCCTTCCTCACTTCCTGCTTTCCTCCTAGAGCGCCACGTCAAGCCGCCTCCGACCGTCCTTGCGCCGCTCGGAGGCCAGGCCCGAGAAGTGTGAAGTGGTCAGACGGGCACGGGCACGAGCACGAGGGGTTTAGCTCGAGCGCGGGGCGTCCTTGAACAGGCGGCGCGAGATGACGAGGCGCTGGATCTGGCCCGTGCCCTCGAAGATGTCGTAGACCTTCTGGTCCCGGTAGAGCTTCTCGACCATGCGCTCGCGCAGGACGCCCTCGGGGCCCATGACCTCGATCGCGGCCGAGGTGACGCGGTCGACCATCTTGCCGGCGTAGGCCTTGCTCATGGAGGACTCCTTGGCGTTCTCGCGCCCGAGGTCGAGCAGCCAGGCCGCCTTCCAGCAGAGGTAGCGGGCCGTCTCGATCTCGGTCCGCATCCACTCCAGCTTGTCCTGCACGCGTCGGTAGCGGGCCGTGTGCTGGCTGAGGGAGTAGCGCTCGCGCACCCAGTCGCGCGCGATCTCGTAGGCGGCGCGGGCGATCCCGACCGCCATCGCGGCCACGAGGGGGCGGGTGGCGTCGAAGGTCTTCATCGCGGTCTTGAAGCCGCCCTTGGCCTTGGCCTCGTAGTGGGCCTCGCCGCCGAGCAGGTTGCTCGCGGGGACCCGGCAGTCCTCGAAGGATTGCCAGGCCGTCTCGCTCGCGCGGAGGCCCATCTTCTTCTCGAGCTTGGGGACCGTGAACCCAGGCGTGTCCTTCTCGACCACGAAGGCCCGCTGCCCGGCGCGGCCCAGGGTGGGGTCGAGCGTGGCGAACACGACCGTCCACTCGGCCTTCTTGCCGTTGGTGATATAGAACTTGTTCCCGTTCAGGACCCAGTGGTCCCCGTCCTTGCGGCA
Source organism: uncultured bacterium (assembly GCA_937911525.1). GTDB lineage: Bacteria > Planctomycetota > J058 > J058 > J058 > NORP233. The sequence continues at coordinate 1,008 of CALDQK010000049.1, read as the reverse complement.
GGTCATCTGGATCGCCTTGGCGTCCGAGCCCGCGTCCGGCTCGGTGAGCGCATAGGCGCCGAACTTGAAGCTGTCGGGGGTGAAGATCGAGAGGAAGCGCTCGCGCTGCTCGGGCGTGCCGGTGAACTGCACCGGCGGGCCGCCCAGGCCGGGGCCAGGCATGTTGAGCACGCCCGCCGGGTCGCCCCAGGCCAGCTCCTCGATCGCCACGATCATCGTCCGGTTGCTGGACGTCTCCTTGGCCGCTCCCGCGGCGGGCGCCTCCTTGCTGCCGCTGATCGAGGAGGCCGCGCCCATGCCGCCCGAGCCGAGGCCGAACTGCTTGCAGGCGTCTATGAAGGCGGGGTGGGGCCCGCACAGCTCCTCGGCCTCCAGCGCGTAGGGGCGGAGGTAGGTCTCGGCGAACATCCGCGACATGTCGCGGACCTTGCGCATCTTGGGGGTCAGCTCGAACTCGATGCTCACAGCGCCGTCCCGTCTTCGTCGAGGCTGAGTCCGTCCACGAGCCCCACGGTGCGGGCGTCGCGCATCCACTTCTCGACCGGGTGGTCCTGGATGTAGCCGTGGCCGCCGAGGACCTGGACCGCGTCGGAGGTCACCTCGCGGGCGTGCTGCTGGGCCGCGCGCAGGGCGCGCTCGGCCAGGGCGATCCCCTCCTCTTCGCCCGCGTCCAGCGCGGCGCCGGCGCGCAGGACCAGGTTTCGCGCGGCGTCGGCGGCGGTCGCCATGTCGGCCATCATGAAGGCCAGGGCCTGGTGCTCGTAGAGGTAGACCCCGAAGGCCTGGCGCTCGGTCGCATACTTGAAGGCGTGGTCGCAGGCGGCGCGCATGCAGCCCACCAGGCGGGCCGCGTCGAGCACTCGCTTGCGCGCGATCGTGCGCCGCACCGCGCGGCGCACTTCGCCAGGGGCGCCCGTCCCGAGCCGGTCCGCGACGGGGACGCGCGCGCCCTCGAGGTGCAAGGTCACGTAGGGCGCGGCGCTGAGGCCGAGGGTCGTGGCGGGCTCC
>CALDQK010000048.1 GCA_937911525.1 uncultured bacterium | reverse complement strand
GGGCCGCCGCCTACGGCCAGGTGTCCGGCGAGGTCCTGGCCGGCTTCCGCCACCTCGACCGCCCGGGCAGTCACCGCGCAGCCTGCGTGACGGCCGCCGAGCTGGCGCGCGGCGTGAAGTCGCTCCGGTCGCGCCTGAAGGCGCTGCGCGCGCCGACGCTCCTGGCCTGGGGAGAGCGCGACCGGCTGCTGGCGGGGCGCTACGGGCGGCGGGTCGAGAAGCTCTTGCCGCGGGCGCGCTGCGTGCGCTTCAGCCACAGCGGGCACTGCCCGCACGAGGAGGAGCCGGCCCGCTTCAACGCCCTCTTGCGCGAGCTGCTCAGCCGCTCGTCACCAGCAGGATCATGACGAAGAGCGCGCCCAGGCTGACCACCATCACGAACACGAACGAGACGAGCCCGACGAGGTTGGGGTCGTCGGGCCCGTCTTGGGGCGGCTGGGGCGGCTCTCGGTCGAGGCGGGACACCTCCCGAGTCTACTTCTTGGGGGGGGCCTCGATTCGGACTCGATAGGGAGACTCGCGCGGCGAGTAGCCGCCGGCGTAGCCGTAGGAGACCACCGGATAGCCCGCCATGCGGGGGCGCGCGATCAGGCCGAAGTCCTCCTCACCCTTGCGGTAGAGGCGGAAGTCGTAGACCGGCAGCTTGGCCTCGAGGAGCTTCAACCCCGCCCGCATGACCTCGAACAGCTTGTCGCGCTTCTCGTGGCTCATTCGCGCGTAGAAGGGGAACTTCTGGGTCAGAAGCCGGAAGCACTCGGCCACGTCGTTCCCGAGCGAAGGGATCTCGGCGGAGACCAACAGCCAACGGCCGTTGAGCTTGACGGCCTGGACGCGGACCTCGTCGAAGGTGTTGGAGCTGCCTTCGAGGCGGAAGCGGACCTCGCGGGTCACGGAGCTGGCTCGGTGCTTGGACGTGTCCTCTCGCTTGCCGATCAGGGTCAGCGTGACCGTCCGGTCGTCGTAGACGTAGCCATTTTCGGTCGCCCGCAGGCGCTTGGTCGCGAGGGTGATCTTGGAGCCCGGTCCGGCGGCGGCGATCGCCTCGTAGAGCTTCTCGCGGGTCGGGGTCAAGCGGACCTGGCCGCCGAAGCTGACCGACTCGATCGTGTCGTTCACCTTGAGCGAGTCGCCCTCCTTGCTCACCTTCATGGCGGGCGAGCCCGCGACCAGGCCGTGGACCGTCGCGCCCGAGGCTTCGGGTCCGCTGGAGGACCCGTTGCAGCGGAGGCCAAGCCAGGCGGCCAGGATATCGACCGGCTTGCGCTCGGTCCGCTTGGGGGCCGAGCTGTAGACCTGGATCTCGAGGACCCGACCGGTGGGCTGCCCACCCGCGACGAGGGCTTCGCTCATCAAGAGCAGGTCCCCGCTGACCGGGCTGCGCGGCGCGCCGCCGCGGCACTTGCCCCACACCGAGTCGGGGATCAAGAAGGGGTAGGGGGACTTGGCCCCGTAGGCGCCGAAGCGCGTCGCGAGCTCGCGCAGCGCCTTGGCCCTCTCAGCGCCCTCGAGGGCGGCCACGTCCGCCATGGCGAGCGCCCAGGCCTCGATCAGCTGCTGGGGGGTGGCGCCGCCCGCGTCGTCGGGGAGGCGCAGGTTCGGATCGATCAGGTCCTGCCCGTCGGCGCTGAGCGCCATTTGGCCGCCTGCGGGGAGCGGCTTGGGTCCCGGCGAGCCCTGCGCCGCGTCGGGCCAGGTGCGCTCGCGGGCCTCGCGGGTGGCGAGGAACTTGTCGAGCCGGTCCTCGAGGGTCTCCAGCCGCTTGCGGAGGGCGCGCAGCTCGAGCCGGAGCACCGAGTTCTCGGCGCGCAGGCGCTCGACCTCGTCCTCTTGCTGGGCGGAGCAAGGCAGCGCCAGGAGGAGCAGGATGCTTAGCGGGGCGAGCTTAGAGGCGGACATAGACCCTCCTGAAGGAACTGTAGGCAGACTCGACCTCCCGGTCGGGGCCGCCGCCCGAGGTCATGCGGAGCGGCCAGTGGAAGAGCTTGAAGCGGCTGGCGTCGCAGAACACGTCGGTGTCTTCGATGCTGAGCAAGGAGAAGCTGAAGATCGGCAGGAGCTCGAAGGCCGAGTAGGGCTGCAGGTCGGCGGGGAGGGCGAAGCCTTGGTAGGACATCCAGGTCGCGCGGGAGATCGTGTAGTCGGCCGCGGCGAAGAGGAAGGGGAGCCGGGTCGTGTCCTTCTCGACGACGATCTCGCGGTTGGCGATCTGCGCGTAGCCGCTCTCCGTGGTGGGCTGGAGCTTGACCAGGCGGACCTCGTCGCTGCCCTTGGGATCGAGCGTGAGCTCGACCTTGTCGTAGTGACCGAGCTCGCGGATCGCCTTGACCAGGTCCGAGGTGGATTGGATTCGCTGTGCGCCGTAGCGCACGATCGTGTCTCCGGCCACGACGCCGGCCTTGGCCGCGGGTCCGCTGGCGAGGACCTGCTCGATCTTGACCCCCCGGCCGCTGTCGGACTTGTGGACCACGACGCCGAGGAAGGGTCGCTCGGGGTCCTCGGCCTCGTAGAAGGTCAGACCCCGCGCGTCGACGGCGTCTTCGTAGAGGTTCTGGCAGCCGCTGAGGGCGACCAGGGCGAGCGCGCCCCAGAGCGCGGCTGCCGGTCGGATTCTGCGCATGGGTGATCCTCCTGGTTCCCTTGCCTCTCACCCTCCCCTACGCAGGGCTCGAGACTGGGGCGCGGAATTCTACGGATTCAGCCTAAGTCCTTTGCTTAGAATCCTCCGCTTCATGGGCGACTACTGGCTCACCACCTTGAGCGCGATCCGGGAGCGCGACCCGGATTGGCGCGCGATCGCGGCCTACGAGGCGCCCGTGCGGCGCTTCCTGGCCCGACGCTTCCCGCGCTTGCCGGTGAGCGAGCGCGAGGACCTGCTCCAGGAGGTCCTCTTGGCCATGCGCGAGCGGATCGTGCCCCGCTACGACGCCGAGGCCGGACGCTTCCGCGCCTACCTGCAGACCGCGATCACCAACGCCGTGCGGGATCACCTCCGGCGCCGGCGCGGTCACGCGCCCCTCGAAGAGGTGCTGGTCGAGGAGGTCTCCCCGGCCGAAGAGAGCGAGCTCGACGTCCTCGACCTCGAGGCCTTGCTCGTGCGAGCGGTGGCCGAAGTGCACGATCGCTACGCCAAGGGACCCGACGCCGACCTGAGCCTGGTCTATGTGCTCTCGGGCGTGCTGGTGCACGGGCTCTCCAACAAGGCGATCGCCCAGCGGGAGGGGCTGTCCGCGAGCCAGGTCAAGCGCAAGCTGCAGCGGGCGCGGGCCGAGATCCTCAGCGGGCTCTTTCGCCAGCTGCTCGGCCCCCAGGCGCCCGTCGAGCGCTGCGCCGAGCTGACGCGAGCCTGCCTGCGCGCGCCGCGCAAGGAGGCTCGCCTGCTCGAGCGCGAGGCCGACGCGCGCCTGGCCGACGTCGAACTTGACGTAGTACTTGCGCATGAAGACGTCGCCGAGGATCCAGAGCGGCGCCTGGCCCTGCAGGTCGATGCCCATCATGCCGAAGAGGCACTGGCCCGACTCCTCGATGACGTAGTCCTCGAGGGCCAGGTCGTAGCGCCGGCCCCCGAGCACGAACGTGATGTCGGGCGCCTTGGCGTCGCAGGCGATCGTGTACTCGCCGGCGAGCGCGGGCTTCGCGCCGACGGCCTTGGCGACGCGCTTGACGTCGTCCTTGGGCCC
>CALDQK010000047.1 GCA_937911525.1 uncultured bacterium | reverse complement strand
GGCCGGCCGGCCTTCCGGTCTTCCCGCTCAGTCGCCGCGCAGCTCAGGCTGAGCTGAGAGATCCGCCGGAACAATCCTGACGTTTGTGCCCTGTGTGCAGTGCCTCCTGCGCCGCTGGTCCTTCAACCGTACGGACGGGGAGGGCAACTACTCCAAGGACAGCGTGAAGGACGACGGCGAGCCGTTCTCCCTGGGTGAGATCGCCCAGGAAGCGGCGGGCAGCCTGTTCCTGACCCCCAGCCTCTCGCGCTACCCGAAGGCCTGGGACGAGACCAAGCCGGAGACCGAGTTCACCCGCTTCTCCTCAGCGACCGCGGCCATGGTCCGCCTCACCCAGGAGCACGGGACCGACGAGCTGTGCCTGAACCTCGACGGCTCGGTCGCGCTCTGGGAGGCGGGCGAAGGCAAGATCGGCTACGCGCCTGACGGGAAGGGCGCGGGGAACGAGCGCGACTTCCCCCGCGGCCTGCAGGTCTACCTCCAGGGCGCCGGCCAGTCCCGGGGCGTCGAAGCGACCTACCCGCCGGACTTCGTCGTCGTCGTGGGCGGTTTGCGTGTGGCGACGGTCCGCATGGACGAGCTCGACCCCGTGCTCGTGATCGACAACGAGCCAATCCCCCTCACCGAGGAGACGATCAAGAAGCTCACGAAGGGCAAATTCGGCCTCGCCTGGCTCAAGAAGTTCGTGCTCGCGCCGCAGGCCTACCAGAACGACGTCGCCCTCGACCCGCGCGTCGTCCAGCTCCTGCGCGAGCAGGCCTACCGCCTCTGGCGGCTCCCCAAGGTGGAGAAGGAGGTCCCGCCCCCCAAGGCCGCGAAGGGGCAGCCCAAGCAGGGCTCCTACCGGGTCAAGGGCCCGAACGCCCACCTCCTCCCGCTGCGGGCCCGCGCGGAGTCAGCAGCCGGCAAGCGGCTGCCCGTCCGCGTCGACACCTACCGCTTCGCCTCGGTCCACCGGGCCATGGCCCCTAGCCGCGAGGCGCAGCAGATCGCGACGCTCCAGAAGCAGCTCCGCGACCTCAAGCAGCAGATCAAGTCCCAGGCCCGCCAGGCCGCCAAGCACGACCCGTGGACCTCGCCCGAGGTCTTCTACGGGTTCCAGGACAAGTACGTCAGCCCGCGCCTGCTCTACGCGATCACGGGCGCGCGCACGCACGGCGTCTCCTACGAGCAGTTTCAGGGCATGGTCTCTCGGGCCCGCCTCCTGGACCGGATCTCGGAGGTCTCGCCGGGCCTCGCGGGGCAGTACGGCGCGCTCCTCGGCGAGCTGTTCGGCCTCGACCAGGAGCTGGGCGGGATCTCCAAGAGCCTCTTCGAGCTGGCGAAGGAGGCAGTCGACTTCGAGAAGAAGGTCGCGGAGTCACGCGACCTGTTCGAGACCCCCGACGAGGAGGCGCGCGACCGGGCGGACGAGCTGCGCGAGCGGGTGAAGGACGAGCTGCGCGCGATCGACCGCCAGCGCGAGGAGCAGAAGACCCGCGAGCGGACCGGCGCGAAGAAGCGAGTCAAGGAGCAGACCGCGGTCTTCGTCCGAAACCTCCCGCGCCGCCTCGACCCTGGGGCGCGGGTCTTCTCGGCCGAGCTGGGGATCGTGCGCACCAGCGACCTGTGCGGCCACGTGGCTGAGGAGGGGGTGCCAGTCGCTGAGGCCACGAGCTTCGTCCCCAAGTCGCCGCTGGTCTACTTCGGCGCCGTCCTCCGACCCAAGGTCGACAAGGGCAGCAGCCGCCCGGTCACCGGCGTCGGCGCCACCAAGAACGAGACGAAGATCCCCGAGGTCCTCTCGGACGCCGAAAGCTACTACACCGCCTCGTTCAGGCGCAGCGCCCCAGGCCGCGCTGAGCAGATCGAGCTCGGCGCGATCCCGGCGGGGGAAGGGGTCCCCGTCAGCCGGCCGGACCTGGTGGAGCTGGTCCCGCTCGAGGGTGAGAGCAACAAGGGCAAGCTCGACGAGACCGCCCGCACCGTCGCCTTGGCCCTGTTCAAGAAGGCCGAGAAGGTCGAGGCCGCCAAGTACTCGATCGCCCGCCCGTGGCCCGTGAACTGCGACGGCGTGGTCTCGGGCGTGGAGATCGCCATGCGGGCCAACGGCAAGGGGTTCATCACCACGATCGTCACGGGCTCGGAGTCCGAGATCCTGCAGCCCCTCGGCAGGACCCGCCCCCGGGTCAGGCGCGGCGCCCCGTCTGACGCCGCCGCGCGGGAGGGACTCCTCCCGTGAGCCGCAACCAGCCGCCCCGCGACGCCCTGGCCGTCACGCACATGTGGGTACCCGTGGACGCCACGGGCGACGACTTCTACGACTTGGGATCCCGCTTCGGGACGCAGGTCGGCGTGCTCAGCGAGGTCCACGACGAGACCGGCCACCCCTACGTCACGGTCGACGGGGCCGGCTTCTTCGACCCGCGCTGCCTCCGCTTCCACCGCTTGCAGCAGGTGGTCCCGGGCGGCTCCGACGACAACCGCCTGGCGATCCAGGTGCTGCTCGACTACGAGGCTGAATACGCGGACGTCGAGAAGGGGGACAACCCGTTCGGCCAGCCCGAGTTCTTCACGGCCAAGAACCGGACCACCCGCGAGGCTGACAGCAAGGGGCGGGTCGCCCTGCCGACCTCCCACCGCCGGGTGATCGACTCCGAAGACGACCGCTACGCGGTCGCCCTGACCTGCCGGAGCATCGCGCTGGAGGCCGCCGACCTCGACATCCCGGTGGGGGACGACGTCACCGTCGCCGGCCAATCTGCCCCCGAGGGCGTCCACTTCCGAGAAGCCGGCTCGCACACGGGCGAGCCTGGCTCCACGACCCACGGCGGGGTCACGACCACCGCGCCGTCGGTCTCGGTGGGCGGCGTGACCTTCTTCGGCGGCGCTGCTGTGGCAGCCGCCCAGAACGCCATCGCCCAGGGCGGCAGCGCCGCCGACGCGGCCCGCGCTGCCAGCGCCGCGGCCCGCGGGCTCCCGCCGCCGCCGCTCCTCGACGCTGACAACCAGACGCGCGAGCGCGGCAAGCAGGGCGGTGAGACGCAAGCGAGGGAGCAGCCGCCCCCGCCCGACCTCAACCCGGGCGGGAGCGTCCCGCTCCTCAACCACCCCAAGGGCTACGTGTGGTCCGAGGCGGGCCGGATCGGGCTCCTCGGCACGCTCGTCGCTCCGGAGGGCGCGGGCGGGTCCTACTTCCCCGGCCGGGAGGGCACGCCCATCGGCCCCTTGCCGGTCCGCCACGACGGCCAGTTCACCATGGGGCCGGAGCTGGTCGGGCGGATCGTCTTCGTCAGCAACGACGCTTCGCAGGTCGAGGAGGGCAGCGGCAAGGCGATCAAGGGCGAAATGTGGGGCGACCGCAGCCGCGCCAACCAGGACACCGAGCTCGGCCTGGAGACCTTGCAGTGGCGGCCGGTCATCCGGGTCGACGCGGACCTCCCCCCGAGCCGCCCCCCGCCC
>CALDQK010000046.1 GCA_937911525.1 uncultured bacterium | reverse complement strand
GTCGCGGTCAAGGCCATGCTCGCCGGCGCCTTCGCGAGCAAGCAGGCCCTGGAGCGCTTCCAGATCGAGGCCCGCGCCGCGGCCAGCCTCCGTCACCCCGGGATCGTGGGGATCCACGAAGTGGGCCGCGCCCCCGACGGGCGCCACTACCTGGTCCTGGACTTCATCGAGGGCGGCTCGCTCGCCGAGCGCCTCCAGCGCGAAGGCCCCCTCGCCCCGCGCGCGGCCGCCGAGCTGCTGCGCAGCCTCAGCGAGGCCGTCGGCTACGCCCACGCCCGCGGCGTGATCCACCGCGACCTCAAGCCCGCCAACGTGCTCCTCGACGGCGATCAGCCCATGGTCACCGACTTCGGGCTCGCCAAGGAGCAGGGCAGCGTCGACGGCCCGACCCGCTCGGGGCAGCTCATGGGAACGCCCGCCTACATGCCGCCCGAGCAAGCGGCCGGCGAGGCCGTCGACCTGCGCGTCGACGTCTACGCCCTGGGCGCGATCCTCTACCAGTGCCTGACCCAGCGCCCGCCCTTCGAGGCCGAGAGCCTGCCGGCCCTCCTGAGCAAGCTCGTCGACGAAGAGCCGACGCCCCTGCGCAAGCTGGCGCCCCAGGTGCCGGTCGACCTCGAGACGATCGTGGCGACCTGCCTGGAGAAAGAGCCCGAGCACCGCTACGCCAGCGCCGAGGCCCTCGCCGACGACCTGGGCCGCTTCCTGCGCGAGGAGCCGATCCTGGCGCGGCCCGCCAGCCTCGCCCACCGGGCCAACAAGTGGCTGCGGCGCAACCGAGCCTTGGCCGGCAGCGTAGGCGCGGTCCTGATCCTGGCCCTGGTCGTGGGCGCGCTGGGGACGGCTTGGTTCGTCGAGCGCCTCCGCCAGCGCAGCGCGGAGGCGCGCGAGGGCCAGCAGGCGGCCGAGCAGGCGGCCGAGCGCCTGGCTGCGCAAGGGCGCGAGCTGGCGGCCGAGCGCGACGAGGCCAACCGCCAGCGCGCGGCCGCGGAGGACGCCGAGCGGCGCGCCCGCGCGGCCGAGGCCGAGGCCCTCCGCCAGCGCGACGAGGCCGAGACGCAGCGCGAGGTCGCCGACGACGCCGCCCAGGACGCGCTGGCCAACCTCCGCTCCAGCGCGACCTCGATGCTCCTCCTGGCGGAGGTCGTCCAGGGCGAGCTGAGCGAGATCCAGGACGCCCGCGTGCGCCGCGTGCGCGAGCGGGTGCTCGACGCGCTCCTGGCCGAGCTGGAGCGCCTCGAGGACCACCCGCGGCTGAGCTTCCACAACCACGCGCTGCGCGCTCAGGTCTACACCGAGCGCGGCATGAGCCTGCTCAACGCCGGCGCCCCCAAGCAGTCGCTCCCCTTCCATCGCAAGGCGGTCCAGATCGCCCTGAAGGGCGGCGCGCAGAGCCGCTCCCAGCTGCAGAGCTCGCTGGTCTCGCTCTCCATCGCCGAGCAGGAGGCCGGCGACATCGCGGCCGCCACCAGCGCCACCCGTAGCGCGGTCTCGGTCGCCCGGAGCTGCGTCGCAGGCGAGGACTCGCCGCTCAACCGCTCTGCGCTCGTGGCCGGCCTGCTGCGGGCGGGCGAGCTGGCCGAGCAGCGCGGGCGGGGCGAGCGGGCCGCCGAGCACCTGCGCGAGGCCGTGAGGGTGGCCCGGCGGGGCGGCGTGGAGGCGGAGGACCGCCGCGTCCTGGCGGGCGCGCTCTTCGCGCTGGGCAAGCTGCACCAGAACCAGCGCCGGCCCGAGGAGGCGCGGGCCACCCTGCGCGAGGCGATCGAGGTCGAGCGTTCCCGCCTCGAGACCCAGGGCCGGAGCAACCTCCAGGACGACATGCTCAGCCACGCCCTGCGGGCCCTGGCGCAGCTCGAGGCGGCGCGGGGCCCCGCAGCCCAGCGGGCCCTGATCGAGGACGCCCTCGCCTTCGCGCTGCGCCGGCTGCGCGCCGACCCTGGCGACGCGCGCGCCCTGCGCGAGGCCGTCAGCACCCGCAACTCGCTGGCGGCCTTCCACCA
>CALDQK010000045.1 GCA_937911525.1 uncultured bacterium | reverse complement strand
CGCCGCGCCGAGCGGCTCGGGGCCTTGGCCGAAGAGCTGCGCGCCGCCCACGGGCGCGAGGTCGAGCCCCTCGGCCTCGACGTGACCGACCCCGAGGCCCCCGCGCGCCTGCTCGAGGCGGCGCCGAGGGCGGACGTGCTGGTCAACAACGCCGGCATGGGCCGCTTCGGCCCGGTCCTGGACGCCGAGCCCAGCGAGCACCTGCGCAGCGTGCGGCTCAACTGCGAGGCCCTGACCGCGCTGACCCTGGCCGTGTTGCCGGGAATGATCGAGCGCCAGGCGGGCACGATCGTCAACGTGGGCTCGATCGCCGGGCTGCAGCCGGTGCCCTACTACGCGGTCTACGGGGCGACCAAGGCCTTCGTGCACAGCTTCAGCGAGGCGCTCGACGCCGAGCTCGAGGGCAAGGGCGTGCGGGTGGTCGCGATCGCGCCGGGGCCGGTCCCGACCGAGTTCCAGCAGAACGCCGGCTCGCCCGACGCCAGCTCGCACGGCTCGCACGTGACCCCCGAGCACGTGGCCGGCGTGATCTACCGCGCGATCGTGCGGCCCAGGATCCTCGTGTTCCCGGCGCGCTTTCACTGGTGGCAGACCTTCGTGCAGCGCTTCCTGCCGCGTCGCTTCGTGGCCCGCTACGCGGCGAGGAAAATGAGGAAGCGCATCGAGGGCTAGTGACGCCTTGTAGGAAGTGCGGAGGGAGCTGTCGCGGTGGCGACAGCTCCATTGCGTTTCGAGAATAGGAACGGAGAAAACTGGAAAACTGGAAGACGCGGCGAGTGCTCAGCGGAGCTGCCTTTTTCGAGTTTTCCAGTTTTCTCCGTTCTGACTCGAAGCAGAGGGAGCTGTCGCTCACTGCGACAGCTCCTTCGCTCTACGTCCCCCGAACCTCGCTCGGCAGCGCTCCCAGGAACTCGGCGACCGGGCCTTCCTGCTGCTCCCACAGCTCCTCGCCCGTGTAGGGGCCGTGGAGCTCGCCCGCGAGGAGGACGGCGCTTCGAGCTGCGAGGGCGCGCACGTCCTCGGGGCGGTGGGTGACGACGAAGAGCGTCGCTGCGCGCGCTTCGGCCCAGGTCCTGAGCGCGGCCAGGAGCTCGCGCGCCGAGCGCACGTCGAGGGCGCCCGTCGGCTCGTCGAGGAGCAGGAGCTTGGGCTCGAGCAGGAGGGCGCGGCCCAGGTTGAGGCGCGTCTGCTGGCCGCCGCTGAGCTGGGCCGCGGGGTGGTCGAGGGCGACCTCGAGGCCGAGCAGGTCGAGGGTCGCGCGCAGGGCGGCCTCGTCGACCGGGCGGCCGCTCCAGCGCAGGCCGGCGCTCAGCTCCTCGCGCACGCTGCCCTCGGGGCCGGCGAAGCGAATCGGCACGCTCGGGACCAGGACCGCCTGGCGCCGCAGCTCGGCGACCGCCCACTCGGCGACGGGCTTGCCCAGGACGCGGACCTCGCCCGCGCGCGGCTCGGCCAGGCGGTTGAGCAGCTTGAGCAGGGTCGACTTGCCCCCGCCGCTCTCGCCGAGGAGGGCGAAGCGCTCGCCCCGCTCGACCCGGAGGTCGACCTCGCGCAGGATTCCGGACTCGGCGCCTTCCTCAGCAGCGCCTGCGCGCAAGCGGAGCAGGTCGGCGGCGCCGACCGAGACGCCGCGCAGCTCGAGGGCCGGCTCGCTCATGCTCGCTCGCTCTGGCCCAAGGAAGGCTGACGCAGGGCGGGCGCGCCCTGCAGGGCGAAGGGCGCCGGCTGGTCGGGGGGGACGCGCCGAGCCGAGAATGAACCACAGAGAGCCCAGAGAGCACAGAGATTCACAGAGAGGGACCAGCGGGCCCGCGGGGCGGAGCTCTGTGAATCTCTGTGTCCTCCGTGTTCTCTGTGGTTCATGACCGAAGCGCGCTGGCGCCCTCGCCTCTGGCGATAGCCGCCTCCCCTCCCTCCGCTCACCGGGGCCCCGGCGGCGGCCCCAAGGGTCCGCCCCAGAGCTCACCCGTCGGGCCGAACTGCCAGCCCTCGCCCCAGGCCACCTCCCACAGGTGGCCCTCGGGGTCGGCGAAGTAGCCGCTGTAGCCGCCCCAGTCCGCGGTCTGGGCCGGCTTGACCAGCGCCCCGCCCGCCTCGACCGCGCGCGCGAGGAGGGCGTCCACCTCGTCCTCGCTGCGCGCGTTGTAGGCCAGGGTCACCGCGCCCGCGGGGGGCAGGTCCGCGCGGCCGGCGTCCTTGGCCAGCGCGGCCCGCGGGAAGAGCGCCAGGCGCACGCCGCGGGTGTGGAGCATGGCCCAGTCGCCCTGGGTGCTGGCGGGCCAGCCCAGGCCCTCGCGATAGAAGGCCAGCTCGGCGGCGGGGTCGTCGACGGCCAGGGTCAGGATGCTGATCCGCGGCTCGAAGCGGGTCGCGGGCTCGGCGGCGGTCGCGGCGCGGGCGCGGCGCCAGAGGCCGGCGTAGAGCTGGCCGAAGCAGTAGGCGCCCAGCTCGAGGCCCTGCTCGATCGCGTAGCGCCGGCTCTCGTCGGCGTAGCCGGGCTCGATCACCCGGTAGAACTCTTCGGCGTGGCGCTCGTCGATCTCGGCGTGGAGCTTGTAGTGGACGAGCTGGTCCTCGGCGACCCAGCCGTGGTCGACGACGGCGCGGCCGATCTTGGCTGAGATCGTGGCGAAGGCGTGCTCGACGATCCCCATGCAGGCGATCCCGACGTCGAGCTCGTCGTGAATGCAGGCGGCCGCGATCACCGCGTTGAAGGCGCGCAGCTCGGGCCAGAGCACGAGCTCGTCGAGCGCGGGGGGGTCGCCGAGGGACTCGAGGAAGGCGCGGAAGGTCGTCTCGTGGAAGCGGCCGCGCTCGAAGTCGCCGTGCTCCTCGACCACGTTGTGGAGGATGTCCAGGCGGGCGCGCGGGTCGGGGATCCGCGCCACCAGCGCCGCCATGGGGCGCGAGAAGAACTCGACCGCGAAGTAGAACTGCGCCTGGCTGGCGCGGAAGGCGGGCAGCGAGAGCTCGCCCGCGGCCAGGGCCCGCAGGTAGGCGTTGTCCCGCAGGCCCGTGCGCTCGAGGACCTCATCGGCCTTGGCCCACACCTGGGGCGCGCGCTCGCTCGGTTCGGCTCCCTGGACCTTCATCTCCGCCTCCAGACTGGCCCCCAAGCTACTCCGCGCCGCGACTTTTCGTGACGCCCTGCGTCGTGGAGAATGCGCGCCCGCCAAGGAGGATTCATGAACCCGCCCGCCGCTGCTCCCGCCGCTCCCACCACCCCTCGGATCGAGCGACCCGCGCCAGGCGGAGGCTTCTTGCTCGCGCCGGTGCCCCGTGAGGGCGTGTTCTCGCGCGAGCAGGTGAGCGAGGACCAGCAGGAGTTCGCCGCCGCCGCGCGCGCCTTCCTCGAGGGCGAGGTCCTGCCGCGGATGGAGGAGATCGAGCACGGCGCTATGGGCAGCGACGGCGAGACCCCGCTCGTGATCGAGCTGACCCGTCAGGCGGCCGAGCTCGGCCTGGCCTCGATCGAGGTCGACGAGGAGTACGACGGCCTGGGCCTCGACCTGACCACCTCGATGCTCGTCTCGGAGGAGCTCAAGGGCTGCGCCAGCTTCGCGGCGACCCTCGGCGCGCACTGCGGGATCGGGATGCTCCCGATCGCCTACTTCGGCAGCGACGAGCAGAAGAAGAAGTGGCTGCCGACCCTGGTCACCGCCGAGAAGATCAGCTGCTACGCCCTGACCGAGCCGGGCAACGGCTCGGACGCGCTCAACGGCCGCACGACCGCGGTCCTGAGCGAGGACAAGAGCCACTACGTCCTCAACGGCCAGAAGCAGTTCATCACCAACGCCAGCTGGGCGGACGTCTCGGTCGTGTTCACCATGATCGACGGCAAGTATTCGGCCCTGATCGTCGACCTCCACAGCGAGGGCGTCAGCCGCGGCGCCGAAGAGAAGAAGATGGGCATTCGCGGGTCCTCGACCTGCGGGCTGACCTTCCAGGACGTCAAGGTCCCGGCCGAGAACCTGCTCGGCAAGGTGGGCGACGCCGCCAAGATCGCGCTGAACATCCTCTACGTGGGCCGGCTGAAGCTCGGCTTCGCGACCCTGGGCACGGCCAAGTACGCCATCGACCGCACGATCGACTTCTGCTCCTCGCGCAAGCAGTTCGGCCGCCCGGTGATCGAGTTCGACCTCCAGCTGGGCAAGCTGGCCGAGATGGCCGCCTGGACCTACGGCTGTGACAGCGCCTGCTACCGGATCGTGGGCGACATCGACGCCCTGGTCTCGCTCCTGCCCGAGGGCCACACCACCCTGGACGAGATCGAGGTCTTCAAGCGCTTCGGCCTCGAGAGCGCGCTGGTCAAGATCTCGGGCAGCGAGACCCTCAGCAAGGTGCTCTACCACGCCGTCCGGATGCACGGCGGCTACGGCTTCTGCGAGGAGTACGTCGTCGAGCGGCTGACCCGCGACAACGTGGTCGACACGATCTACGAGGGCACCAACGACATCAACCGGATCGTGATGAGCGGCTCGCTGGTCGAGAACGCCTTCCTGGGCGCGATCCCCTTCCGCGAGGCGCTGGACCGGATCCACGACGACCTGCGCGAGGGCCGCGAGGTGGCCGAGGTCGTCGAGGGCTACCTCGCCGCCGAGGAGACCCGCTTGCTCCGGCTCAAGCGGGCCCTGGCCTACACGGCCGAGCGCGTGCTGCTCAACGTGGGCAAGGACGCCAAGAACGAGCAGCAGGTGATGTTCTTCCTGGCCGACTCGCTGATGGAGCTCTACGTGGCCGAGGCTGCCTTCGCGCGCACGGTCCAGCTCGGCGAGGAGGACAGCCACGCCGCCGTGCGGGCCGACCTGGTCCGCCTGCTCGTCCACGAGGCCGAGCGCAACATCCCTGGCCGCTGCCGCGACGCGCTCAGCCACGTCGAGCAGCACGAGAGCGCCCGCCGCGAGGCGCTCCAGACCCTGACCCAACTCGCTGGCGCGCCGGATCCCCTGCCCGCCGTCACCCTCAAGCGCCGCGTCGCCGAGCACTTCGCCGCCGCGGGCAGCTACGACCTTTAACGACTAGGAAGCCCCATGGAGCTCAAGAAGACCGGAATCGTCGACTTCGGCCGCTCGCCGATCAGCAAGGCCAAGAAGGGCCTGCTCAACGCGGTCACCCCGCTCGAGCTCGCCTCGCAGGTGGTCAGCGCGTTGCTCGAGCGCAACCCGCAGCTGCCCAAGGACAAGGTCGAGATGGTCGTGTGCGGCACGGCCTACCCCGAGGCGGAGCAGGGCCTGAACGTCGGGCGCCAGATCGCCATGAAGGCGGGCCTGCCGATCTCGACCGCGGGGATCACCGTCAACCAGTTCTGCGCCAGCAGCCAGCAGGCCGTGATGATGATCTCGGACGCGCTCGCCTGCGGTAAGGGCGAGATCGGGATCGCGGTCGGCCTCGAGCACATGAGCCGCGTGCCCCAGGGCGGCTACAACCCTGCCTTCGACAAGGAGCTCAACGACAAGAACTTCTATATCTCGATGGGCATGACCGCCGAGAACCTGGCCAAGGACGGCTCGATCTCGCGCGACGACCAGGAGGCCTTCGCGATGGAGAGCCACCGCAAGGCGCTGGCCGCCTGGGAGGAGGGCGCCTTCGCCCGCGAGGTGATCGCGATTCAGCTCCCCGACGGGAGCAAGGCCGAGAAGGACGAGTTCCCGCGCGAGCCCAACCCCGAGAAGATGAAGAGCCTCAAGCCGGCCTTCGACGCCAAGGGCACGGTCACCGCGGCGACCAGCTCGCCGCTCTCGATCGGCGCGGCGGTCGTGATCGTGGCCACCGAGGAGGCGGCCCAGAAGTATGGCCTCCCGCTGCGGGCGACCATCGAGAGCACCGCGATCGCGGGCTGCGACTACGAGCGGATGGGCCTCGGCCCGATCCCGGCGACCGAGAAGGTGCTCGAGCGGACCGGCCTCAAGATCGAGGACATGGACGTGATCGAGCTGAACGAGGCCTTCGCCAGCCAGTCGCTGGCGGTGATCCGCGACGGCGGCTGGACCGACGTGGCCGACAAGATCAACGTCCTCGGCGGCGCGCTGGCGATCGGCCACCCCCTCGGGATGTCGGGCGCCCGGATCATCGGCACCGCGATCACGGCGCTCGAGCGCGCCGGCGGGACCTACGCCCTGGCGACGATGTGCGTCGGCGGCGGCCAGGGCGCCTCGACCGTGCTCAAGCGGGTGGGCAGCTAATGGCGGCGGACAGCACGACCCTCACCCCCAAGCGCGTCGGCGTCGTCGGCGGCGGAATCATGGGCTCGGGGATCGCGGCGCTCTTCGCGAACC
Source organism: uncultured bacterium (assembly GCA_937911525.1). Taxonomy (GTDB): domain Bacteria; phylum Planctomycetota; class J058; order J058; family J058; genus NORP233. The sequence continues at coordinate 978 of CALDQK010000045.1, read as the reverse complement.
AGAAGATCCCCGTGACCCTGTTCGAGGTCAGCGAGGAGCTCGCCCAGGGCGCGCTCGCGCGCCTGACCGACCCCAAACAGAAGTTGCAGCAGCTGACCACGCCGCGCAACAGCAAGCACATTCGCGCCGCGACCGTGGACCAATACCCCGAGCTCCTGGGTGAGTGCGACGTGATCGTCGAGGTCGTCCCCGAGATCCTCTCGCTCAAGCAGAAGGTCTTGGCCGCCCTCGACGAGCACCGCAAGCCGGGCTCGATCGTGAGCACCAACACCTCGGGGCTCTCGATCGAGTCGATGCTCGAGGGGCGGAGCGAGGACTTCCGCCAGCACTTCTTCGGGACGCACTACTTCCACCCGGTCCGCTACATGTCCCTGGTCGAGCTGATCCCCGGCCCGGAGACCAAGCAGGACGTGATGGACGCCTACGCGGGCTTCTTCCGCGCGGTGGGCAAGCGGCCGGTGGTCGGGCGCGACACGCCCAACTTCATCGCCAACCGGATCGGCGTCTACGCGCTGAACAAGGTCGTGGCGCTGACGGAGAAGTATCGGCTCCCGATCGAGCTGGTCGACGTGATCACGGGCAAGGCCCTGGGCAACCCCAAGACCGCGACCTTCCGCCTGGCGGACATGGTCGGGCTCGACACGACCTTCCACGTGCTGAACAACAGCTACGAGAACTGCCCCGACGACGAGGTCCGCGAGGACTTGATCCCCCACGCCTGGCTCAAGCGCCTGGTGGAGGACAAGCGCTTCGGGCTCAAGAGCGGGGCCGGCTTCTACAAGAAGGTCGGCAAGGGGCACATTCAGGTCCTCGACCCCGAGACCTTCGGCTACCGCGACCAGGATCCCAAGCCGCGGGCGGACCGCCTGCGCGCGGCCAAGGGCTACCAGCAGCCGGGCGAGCGGATCCGCTGCATGGTCACGGGCCCCATGGACGACCCCGTCTCGAGCCTGGCCCGCGAGCTGGTCTTGAGCCAGG
>CALDQK010000044.1 GCA_937911525.1 uncultured bacterium | reverse complement strand
GGCTGCCGGGAATGCGAAAGCAGTCTCTCGAGATGCGCTGGCTGCGCTTCGCTCCCGGATGCCGAGATCGCATATCTCGCCGATTCCTCACCTTCCTGACTTCCTGCTTTCATCCGAAAGCGCCACGTCAAGCCGCCTCCGACCGTCCTCTCGCCGCTCGGAGGCCAGGCCCGCGAAGTGTGGAGTGGTCAGACGGGCACGGGCACGAGACAGGCCGAGGCTTGGCGCCTCATGCCAAGAACTCGGCCGAGATCCGGTTGATGTCGTAGGGGGTCAGGTCCCCCTCGAGCCCGTAGACCCGCTCGGCCTCCTCGCGGCTCTCCGCCAGCTCCCCGCGGGCCTCGACGTGCAGGCGGAGCAGGTCGGCCAGGCTGAGCTTGCTCGCCGCCGTGACGATCGCCTCCAGGACGTGCTCGATGCTCGCCTGGTTGGACTCCACGTTGTTCCCGCCCCAGGCGACGTAGCTCGGCGTCACGAGGTCGGTCCAGATCGCCTTGCGCTCGACGAGGTCGAACACGACCGGGATCGCGTTGCGGCTGTTGGAGCAGAGGTCGACCTTGTGCTCGACGGTCTTGGCCTCGAACACCTCGTTGGAGTTGGGGTGCTCGCGGGTCATCCAGCCCGCGAAGCAGGTCTCGTGCTTGGCGAAGCTGGGGCCGCTGAACACGAGCACGTTCATGACCACGTAGCGCACGCCGTGCTCGGCGGCCCGCTCGATCGTGATGTCGATGAACTCGCTCGCGCCCTCCGGGGCGTGGGTGATGTCCCCGCTGTGGCAGGCCTCGTAGGCCTCCGAGCGGAGGTTGGTGTAGGAGATCGGCTCGATCAGGCCGAAGTCCTCGTCGTGCAGCGTCGCGCTGAGGTCGATGTCGCGCCCGACCCAGTAGACGAAGAGCCGCAGCGTGGTCTTGCGCTCGTCGCCCAGGGGGAGGTGCGTCCCGCGCGCCACGCTCAGGCCGCCGGGGCTGGCGCTGCGCTGCTGGCTGGGGACCGGGCAGCGCGCGAGCTCGGGGTCGATCCACACCTTGCCGAGGGGCTCGAGCTGGGCGAAGCGCGCCCGCAGGGTGGCCTCGAGGCCCTCGCTCAGGCGCGCGACGACCTCGGCCGCCAGGGGCTCGGCCGAGCCAATGACCCGCGCCTTCTGGGCCATGCCCTTGGGGAACACGACCCGGCGCTCGGCGCCGGCGGCGCGGCTCTGGAAGTGACCGAGCATTTGCACGAGGACCCGCGTCGGGACCTCGTCGGCGACGTCGGCGAAGGCGCCCACGACCTGGGCCTGGAGCGCCGGCTCGTCGTACTTGCGCAGGACCTCGTCGAGGCGGCGCGCGAACACGCCGGGGCGCTGGCGGAGGAGCGCGATCAGCTGCTCGAGCTCGCCCTCCTGGAGCGCGCGCTCGACGCGGCCGTTGAAGCTGACCACCTTCTCGTTGTTGCGGATCTTGCTCACGAGCGCGCCCAGGCGCTCGGAGGCGTACTCGCTCACGTGCAGGCTGTGGAACAAGCGCTTCCACTTGCCGCGGTGGCGGTCGAGGTCCTCCTCGTTGGCGACCTGCTCGAGCAGCGCCACGATCGCGCGGCGCTGGGCGCGGGGCATGCTCTGGAAGCGAGTGTTGCTCGCGAGCGAGACGTCGCCCTCGTTGAGGTAGGTCACGACGCGCAGCAGGTCGGTGGCGGTCTTGACGAAGGGAGCGATGTCCTTGCCCGCGCGGAGGAACATGCCCGCCACGACGCACAGGTTCTCCTTGAAGGGGATCGAGTCGGGGTAGCGGAGCTCGGGCTCCTCGACCATGAAGTGCTCGATGTAGCCGCGGTCCTCCTCGGAGAGCGAGTCGTTGGAGGAGAGCAGGCGGGGGAAGATCGCCAGGTAGTCCTCCTGGCTCGCCAGGCCGACCTCGCGCGGCTTGGTGTGCTCCCAACGCAGCTCGCGGGGGAGGGCCTCGTAGTCGGGCTTCCAGGTCCCGCCGCTCCAGTAGTGGACCAGGGCGTTGAGCAAGAGCTCGGCCTCGCTGGTCTGCATGACCTGGGCGGGGAAGTTGGGGTAGAGGGGCGCGTGCGACACGTGCGCGCCCTTGAGCTCCTGCAGGACCGGGATCACCGCGGCCTGGAAGGCGGCGAGCTCCGCGTCGCGCGAGGCCTCGAGGGCGGCGTGGAGCTCTCGGCTGGGCGCGAAGCCGAGCGAGAGCATCGAGGCCGCCAGGGTGGCGGCCTGCGCAGCGTTGTGAGAGTCGCTCGAGGAGGCGACCGGATAGACGACAGCGCCCAGCTTCTGCAGGCAGATACGAGTCTTGAGGGGGTGCATGGCGACGAGTTTAGGACCAAGGAGAGCGGGACGCCTGAGAAGTAAGTTGGAAAGACTTTGGGTGAGAAGGAAGCCGCCCCATGGCCTTGGTTTCGTTAGTGGCTAGCGGAGGAAAGCGAAACAGCTGAAAATCATAAAAAGTGGAGAAGGAAGCTGCTTCATGGCCTCTGCGTCCGCTCTGACGACGAGGCCCGCCGCGCTTGTCGAAGAATCCCGACGGCGACCCGATGTCCCCTCCCGCTGGAGGGCGCGCCTGCTTAGGCTCGGGCTATGAAGATCCTCGTCCCCCTCGACGGCAGCGAGCTCGCAGAGGGCATGCTGGTCCCAGCCAAGAAGCTGCTGGAGGCGAGCGACTCGCCCGGCGAGCTGCTCCTGGTCCACGTGCTGGACCCCCACCCCGAGGCCGCCGTGCGCGACGGCGGCGAGCACTACCTCGAGACCGTGCGCGGCCGGCTCGAGCGCGAGGGCCTCGCTGGCGCGGAGGTGCGCTGGTTCCTCGAGGAGGGCGACCCCGCCGAGCGGATCCTCGTGATCGCCAAGGAGCAGGGCCCCGACTGGATCGTGATGGCGACCCACGGCGGCAGCCCCGAGCGGGCCGTGCGCGGGAGCGTGGCCGAGCGCGTGCTGCGGAGCGCGAATCAGCCCCTGCTCCTGGCCAATCCGCGCGGCTCGTGGGCGGCCAAGACGCGCGCTTTCGAGCGGATCCTGATCGCCCACGACGGCTCGCCCTTCGCGGACCTGGTCCTGCGCCCCGCGATCCAGATCGCCCAGGCCTTCGCCAGTCAGGCGACGCTCCTGCGCGCCTTCCCGGACGAGGTCGAGCCGGACGGGCTGAGCGTCGCCGTCGAGCGCCTGCGCGAGGCCGGGGTCGAGGTCGAGCCGCACGTCGTGCAGGGCGAGGCGGCCGGGGAGATCCTGGCCGCCGCCACGGGCCACGACCTGGTGTGTCTCGCGACCCACGGCCGCTCGGGCCTGGCGCGCTGGTGGTTCGGCTCGGTCGCCGAGCGCGTGCTGCGCGCCTGCGATCGCCCGCTCGTCGTGGTCCGCCCCTCCAGCTGAGGTCCCCCACGCACTGATGGCAGCGCCGGTTGCCGGTTAGCTTGAAGCCATGCACACCACCACGCAGCTCGCAGGCGAAGCGATGCGCGAGGGCGTGCCCGCGGCCCGGGTCGCGCACGCCGCGCTCTTCGAGCGGATCGTGGAGCGTGTGCACCGCTACTTCCGGCGCATGATCCGCGACAAGGACGCCGCCGAGGACTGCCTGCAGAAGACGCTGACCCTGCTCGAGGACAGCCTGGCCCGCGGGACCTACGAGCCGGACCGCTCCTTCAACACCTGGATGTGGCTCAAGGCGCGCACGGTGTTCGCCCAGCACTGCCGGGCCGAGGAGCGGCGCCCCGCGGCCCTGCCCGAAGGGGGTCTCCCCAGCGAGCAGCCGGACGCGGCTCAGGCCGTCGAGGAGCGCCTCGACGCGGCCCACGTCCTCGAGCAGGTGCGCGAGCGCCTCGGCGAGGAGACCTACGAGGCCTTCGTCCTCTACTACGAGGGCGGCCTGACCCAGCAGGAGGTCGCCGACGCGCTCGAGCGCTCGCGCAAGACGATCCGCAAGAAGATCGCCGAGGCCCACGACCTGATCGACTCCTTGCTCGGCAAGTAGTTAGGGCGAACCTCGCCCGCGGGGTTCCCACGCGGGGTCCTTCGCGCAGACAGAGGCCCGTTCAGGAGGAAGGTCCTTGTCCGCCGCCAACTCGCACGACCCGACCCGCCAGCCGACGCCCGATCCCGCCCGCCGGGACGACGTGGCCGCCCTCTTCCAGCAGAGCGGCGCTGGCATGAGCGAGGCGCTCCGCGCCCAGACCCACGAGGTCGCCAAGCGCATGTTCCGGGTCGACGACACGGGGCCCCTCGTCCCCGGCGACCGCCTCGGCAGCTACGAGGTGATCCGCCTGCTCGGCCTCGGCGGCCAGGCCTTCGTCTACGAGGCGCGCCACTACCAGATCGGCCGCCACGTGGCCCTCAAGGTCCCCCAGGGCGAAGTCGCCGAGCGCCTCCTCAACGAGGCCCGCCTCGCGACCCGGATCGACCACCCCCACGTGGTCCGGGTCGAGGACGTCGGCGAGGCGCCGGGCCCGCGCGGGCCGCTCCCCTACCTGGTCATGGAGCTCTGCCCCGGCGGCAGCCTGGCCGACCTCCTGACCGAGTTCCCCCAGGGCATGCCCCTGCCCCTGGTGCGCCAGATCTCGAGCGCCGTGCTCGAGGCGCTGGGCGCGGCCCACGCCGCGGGGATCGTGCACCGCGACGTCAAGCCGGCCAACGTCCTCTTCGACGCGGAGGGGCGGGCCAAGCTGAGCGACCTCGGGATCGGCACGCTGGCCACGGCTGGGGAGACCCTGGCGCACTCGATCGAGCGCAGCCGCTTGACCCAGGGCGCGATCGGGACGCCCGCCTTCATGGCGCCCGAGCAGGAGCAGCCGGAGCTGCTGGCCGGCGCCTCGATCGACGGCCGCGCCGACCTCTTCGCCTTCGGCAAGGTGCTCTTCTGCTGCCTGACCGGCGCCAGCCCGACCACGGTCCGGCCTCCCTCGCGGGTCCGCCGCGAGCTCGAGCCGGCCTGGGACGAGCTGGTGTTCCGGCTGCTCGAGGAGCAGCGCGAGGAGCGGCCCGGCGACACCAAGAGCGTGCTCGACGAGCTGGCCGCCCTCTGCGACCCGGCGCGCGTGGTCGCCCACGTTCAGACCCTCCCCGCCGAGGAGCGCGACCTCGCCCACCGCTCGCTCCTGGGCGACGACGCCGCGGCCTGGCCCCTGCCCGCCCCCGGGGTGGTCGTGCGCCCGCGCCCCGAGCCCGAGGTCGTGGTCCGCCCCCGCCCCGAGCCCGGAGTCACCGTGCGCCCGCGCCCCGAGTCCAGCTCGGGGCACCACCTGCCCGCCCCGAGCGGCAAGAAGGGCGGCATGGTCGTGTTCGCCGGCGCGGCGGCGGCCCTGGCCTGCCTGGCGGGGCTGCTCTTCGCCTGGGGCTACGGCGCCCTCGGCTGGGCCTTCCCCCACGACAAGATGGAAATGAACGGGCTGGGCATTGCCTCGGGGATCGGCGCCCTCTGCCTGGCCTGGTTCGCGCGCTCCGAGGAGAAGAGCCGCTACGGGGTCGGCGTCCTGGCGGCCCTGCTCCTGGCGGCCCCGCTCTGCCTCTGGCAGCCAGCCCTCGCGCTGACCCGCGTGCCAGTGGGCCTCCCGCTGCTGGGCCACTCGCAGTTCATGGTTCTGACCCAGTTCGCGGGCCTCTCGACCCTGGTCCTGGGGGTGGTGCTCGGCTTCAGCCTCAGCGCGCGCGCGCGCTCGCAGCAGCCGCCCCCGCCGGTGTTCCTGCCCCCGCCGATCTACCGCGCCCCCCAGCCGCGCCCGACCTCGTGGCTGATCCGCGGGCTGAACTGCCTGGGCGCGCTGGGCTGCCTGTTCTTCCTGGGCGTGTTCGGCCTGGTCGCGCTCCTGGTCCTCCTCCTCTAGCTCGCGCGAGATAGGCTGTGGGCATGAGGTCGAGGTCGTGAAGCAGGTCCTCCTTCAGGAGCTCGGGCAGGGTCGAGTGACCTACTGCCCGGTCGGCCGCTGGCTGACGGTCGGGCGCTCGAGTCAGCGCAGCGAGGTGGTGGTCAAGGACCGCCACGTCTCGCGCGCGCACTGCCGGGTCCGGGGCCTCCCCGACGGCTCGCTCGAGGTGATCGACCAGAGCCAGTTCGGGACCTCGATCGACGGCAAGCGGGTCGGCAAGGAGCGGGCGAGCAAGGCCAAGCCCGGCAGCGAGCTGCTGCTCGGCACGACCTCCTCCCTGCGGGTCGTGGGCCTCCTCGACGCCGACGCCAGCCACGCCGACGAGGCCGAGCCGCAGCCTCCGCGCCGGCTCCGCCCCCACGCGATCCTGCTGCGCGAGGTCGGGCGGGGCGGCATGGGCGTCGTGTTCGAGGCCTGGGACGAGAAGCTGCAGCGCCGCGTCGCGGTCAAGTGGCTGCGCGAGGGCGGACGCGCCGACCCGGACCGGATCGAGCGCTTCCAGCGCGAGGCCCTGCTCCAGGGGCGGCTGGGCGACTACCCCGGGATCGTCACGATCCACGACCTCGGCGTGCTCTTCGGCTCAGGCGAGCTCTACTGCGTGATGGAATACGTCGACGGCCAGAGCCTGCTCCAGAAGATGCGCGCCGGCCTCGAGCAGGTCGAGGGCGTCAGGATCGTGGCCCGCGCCGCGCGCGCGGTCGCCTACGCCCACGAGCACGACGTCCTGCACCGCGATATCAAGCCGGGGAACATTCTGGTCACCCACGACGGCCAGGTCCGCCTGACCGACTTCGGCGTCGCGCGCGCCCTCGACGTGGGCGGCGGCAAGACCCTGACGGGGATCATGCTCGGCACGCCGGGCTACATGGCCCCCGAGCAGATCCGCGACGCCAAGAGCGTCGGTCCGCCAGCGGATATCTACGCCCTCGGCGCGACCCTCTTCGCCGCCCTGACCACCAAGCTCCCGGTCAAGGGCCGCAGCATGCGCGAGGCGCTCCGCCGAAGCATGGAGGGCACCCTCGCCCCGAGCCCGCGCGAATACGTCGCGGATATCGACGACGACCTCGAGCAGATCGTGGCCCGGACGCTCTCCTACGAGCCCCAGGACCGCTACCCCACCGCGGCCGCCTTCGCCGAGCGCCTCGAGCGCTGGCTAAAGCGCAACGACCCCGCCGAGCGCGTCTCGCTCAAGGGACCGAAGTAGCCGAGTCGGAGCCGGAGCCGGAGCCGGAGAGCCGAGCCCGAGCACCGAGGACCGAGGACCGAGGACCGAGGACCGAGCCCGAGCACCGAGCCCGAGCCCGAGGACCGAGGACCGAGCCCGAGCACCGAGCCCGAGCCCGAGCCCGAGGACCGAGGACCGAGGACCGAGCCCGAGCACCGAGCCCGAGCCCGAGCCCGAGGACCG
>CALDQK010000043.1 GCA_937911525.1 uncultured bacterium | reverse complement strand
GCCTCGTAGCGCGGGGCCGGGCCTTGAACGAGGGCGTCGCCCAGCTTCCAGCCGAGGTGCTCGCTGCCAGGGGTGAAGGCGCTCACTTGGTCCTCGCCTGATCGCGGAGGTAGCCGAGGGCGTGCTTGACCCGCTCGAAGCCGCTGGCCTGGTCCACGGAGCTGAGCTCGGCCTGGTTGCCCCGGACGTCCAGGGGGCGCTTGAGGCCGCGCAGCACGGGGCCGCCGAGGTCGATCAGGGAGCCCTCGCCGAGCTGGCCGCCGCGGTCGACCCAGAGCCGGATCCCGCTCAGGAAGACCCGCGGTGGGCGGCCTGGCGAGACCGAGTCCAGGAGCTCGACGATGACGCGCTCGCCCTCGGCGAGGTCCTCGCCGAGGAAGGCCATGGAGGCCTCGCTCGACGCGACGCTCAGCTCCTCGATCCCCGAGCGCTTGAAGTCGCGGTCCGGCAGAGCGGCTTCGAGCACGACGACGCCGCCGTCCGGCAGCGAGAGGCCGCGCTTGGAGGGGTGCTGGACCCGCGGCGGAACGGGCACCGCCCGCACCAGCTCGAAGGAGACGATGTGGCTGGGGAGCTCGGTCAGCTTGATCCGCAGCTCGCGCGGGACGTGGTTGCGCGCCGAAGCGCTCAGGAGACCCGCGGTGTCGGGAGCGAGCTTGAGGCGGGCCTCGTAGCGGCCGCGCTTGGCCGTGACGGGGCTCAGGGTCTGAGCCGCCTCGCCGTCGGGCTTCCAGGTCAGGGTCACGCCGTCGATCACCGGGATCACGTCGATCACGAGGACGACCGCCTGATCAGCGAAGACCTCGCGCGCGCGGTGGTGCTTGCGCAGCAGGTTCAGGCCTTCGCTCAGCTTGCTCGCCGGGCGGGTCAGACCGGAGAAGGCCTTGACCTCGGCGCGCACCTCGTCGAGGTAGGCGGCGATCTCCTTCCTTGTCTCGGCCACGCGCTGACGCAGCGCTTCGCTCTTGGCTCGCTTGGCGAGGTCCTCGAGGGCGCGGTCGGCGTCGCTGACGAGGTCCCAGCTGCGCCACTGCAGCGCCTTGCGCTGGGCGGGGTCTCGCAGGGTCTCGTGATCGGCCTGGATCTGGGCGAGCTCGCCCTCGACCCGCACCGTCTCGCGCAGGGCGAAGCCAGGCGGGAGCTTCGCGAGCGCCGGCGCCTTGGCGAGGATCCCGCGGAGCTCCTGCCAGTGGCCGTCGACCTGGTCGTAGTTCGCGGAGTCGAGGTCGATCCGGGTTTGGAGCGCCGCCTGCTGGAAGCGAGAGCGGAGGAAGACCTCCGCGCCCAGGCCGAGGGCGGCGACGAAGAGCAGCAGCGAGGCGAGGATCAGCAGTCGCCGGGGCCAGCGCAGCTTGTAGACGCCAGCCATGGCGAGGACCCGCTCGCGCTGGGCGCCGCTGACGCCGGCCTCGCAGAATCGGCGCGCCAGGTCGTAGCGCTCCTCGGCCTTCATGCTCGGCACGAGCTTCTTGGCGAAGTCGAGGGCAGCGGCGAAGTCGCGCCGCTCGAGCAAGCAGTTGAGGCGGAGCTGCTGGTTCTGTGCGTCGAGGCCGCCGAGGTGATCGAGGTGGAACAGGACGCGGCTGGGGAGGTGCCAGCTGCGGTAGAGCTGGATCAACTCCTCGCGGATCTTCTGCGCCTCGCCCTTCTTCTTGAGCGCGTCGAGGGCTTCGATCATCCCTTCGAGCCCGCCGGTGTCCTTGGGCGCCAGCTCGAGGCTGTTGCGAAAGGCGTTGAGGGCGTCCTCGGCGAGGCCAGCGTGCAAGAAGCTCGCGCCGGCCTCCTGCAGGTGGCGGGCGCTGCGGCGCGGGTCGCTGCGAGAGAACCCGCGCGAGAGGTGCAGGTGGCGCACGGCGGGGAGCAGCCCCTCGCCGGTCGTCGGCTCCGCGCTCTTGAGGCGTCGCACGGAGAGGGTCGGCGGCGCGCGACGCACCCCGGCTTGCTCGGCTTCGAGGAGGTCGCTCACTCCCCAGGCGGCGTCGATGGGGTCGAGCCCAGCCTCTTCGGCGGCCATGCCGAGGTGGCGCGGCTGGTCGCCCAGCACCCGGAACAGGTCGGCGGCGCAGCTCTCGACGTCCTCGGGAGGACCCTCTCCCGTCACGTGAACCAGCACGTCCACGCCCGGGACCTGCTCGCGCAGGCTGGTCAACTCTTGCAGCCCCTCGTCGAGCGCCTCGAGGACCTTGCTGGCCTGGGTCTCGAGCCGGATCGCGGGGGCCTTGGGGTCTGGCTTCCCGTCGAGCTGGAGGAAGTAGGTCGCCTCTCCCCAGAACAGGGCCAGGAGGAAGGCCCGGCACAGGCTCCAGGCGTCCCCGCCAGAGACGTCTCCGCCCGAGCCCTCGACGCTGACGCGGCGCGGCTCGACGACGAGGCGGACGTCCTGATGGCCCGAGGTGACGAGGAGGGAGCCGCCTCGGTTGCGCTTGATCAACTCCAGCGCTTGCCTGGCTGCGCCGGCGGTGAACAGGCCGTGCTCGTTGCCGGATTGCTTCAACGTCGCCTCGATGGGGGAAACGACCGCTCGGCCGCTCCCAGGAGAAGCCGGAAGGTTAATCCGTCCTCCTCCCGCTCGCAAGTCCGTAGGAGATAGCCGGTTACCCAGGCCGGTCCCTCCCCGGGTCGGGCCCCGGTCCTCGACCCAGGCGGGGGCTCCAAACGAGCGCGAGCCCTCCAGTTGGAGGGCTCGGCGCGGGTCGCGGGGTGGCTGTCGGGTGGCTAGCCCGACTAGCCGCCGTGCTGACGGTTGGACTCCATGATGAAGTTCAGGATCAAGTTCTGAATCACGAAGGTGTCCTCGGTGCTGCTCTGCTGCTTGCCGAAGTGGCTGAGCACGTGCAGGACGCGCCCGCCGCGGAGCGCCTCACCCCAGGCGCCGCGGCCGCGGGACTTGCCCGTGAGGTTGTCTCCGCCGCTGCCCGTGACCGGTCCCCGCTTCTTCTTCTTCTGGGAGATCGCGGGCTTGCCGCGCCCCGCCCGGAAGGAGACGGCGACCGCGTCGAGCACGGTCTGGCCGTCGCTGGCCTTGGCGTTCTTGCCCAGGTCTTCGCTGCGCATCAGGACGTCGACCTTGCGGTCCTTGACCATGATCGCGGGCGACTGGTCGTCGATCTTCCAGCGGTGGCTGGGCGGCGCGGTGGGGTCGATCGGGAGGTCGCGAACGCGAGTCGCGCCGCCCTCGCCCGCGTCCCCCTTCTTGGCGGGGGGGCGGGGCTTGGTGAACACGCCGCGCAGGATCGGCCGCGAGGTCATGCCGGGGCCGGGCATGATCGTGACGTCCATGGAGGTCAGCTGAGTGGTCTTGGAGGCGCCGCCGTTGGCGTCGGTCTTGGTGTCGCTGCAGACCTGATCCGGCCAAGCGACCTCGATGATCTCGACCAGACCCCAGTCCTCGGTGAACAGGTAGCCACCCGCCTCGACCCAGCTCTTCATCTTGTCGATCGTCTCCTTCTTGAGGCGGAAGGTGACGATGTCGTGGGTCGAGCAGCCGGGGGGGCAGCTGTAGAGACGGTTCGTCTTGGCGCCCAGGTTCTGGCCCTTCTGGGCCATTTCATTGAGCAGCTTGACGCAGGTCTTGCACACGCACTGCTTCTGAATGTTGTTGCAGTTGACCAGGATCGTCCACGCGTCGTTGAGGTACTTGTCGATGTTCTGTTCGAACTCGGCCTTCAGCACGACCTTGTGGGGGATCTTCATCCCCGTCAGGACGGTCTCCATGTGGTCGTAGTTGTAGTCGTGCCCCGCCTGCTTCGGCGCGTCCGGGGGGAGCTTGGAGGAGATGACGAGGATCCGGTTCGGGTTGCGCTGGACGGACTCGAGCCGCTTCTTGCGGTCGCGGTTCATGGTGGTCGAGGCGTAGTTCCCGCCGCCGCCGCCGCCCGAGAAGCTCGGCTCCTCGCCGTCCTCACCGCCGCCAGCCTTGGGGAGGCCCTTCTCGCGGTTCGCCTTCCACCAGTCGATCCAGTTGGCGGCCAGGTTGCCCAGGTCCTCCTTGGTGATGGAGGAGAGCGAGGACATGATCCGCCGGCGCAGCTCGGGGTCGCCCTTGTCGCCCTCGGCCTTGAGCTGATCGATCAGGGCGTCGACCGCGGCGACGGTGTGGATGTGGCCGAGCTGGTCGGCGGCCATCAGCTGCAGGTCGTAGGCCTTCTTCTCGGTCAGGATCTTGGCCAGGCAGGCCACCGCGTGGGGCGAGGTGTTGTTCTCCAGCCCGAACACGAGGTCGCGCGCGAAGGGCGCCTTCTTCTTGCCGGCCTTGAGAATGAACTCGCCGAGGTGCTCCAGGGCGGCCTTGTCGCGGAAGCCGGAGGCGCCGCTGATGAGCTGCCAGTAGATCGACATCGACCCGCGACCGTAGGTCGCGCCGACGCCCTTGAGGACCGGCTTGATCGCGTCCTCACCGCCGGCCTCGATCAGGGCCGTCAGGGCCTCTTGGACGACGCCGGAGTCTTGCCCGGAGATCCCGGCGCTGAGCTTCTTCGCGGCGTCCCCGACATCGGGCGCCGCGGTGACCGCGAGCCCCAGGGCCAAGACCAGGGCGGGCACCGCCCAACCTAGTTTGCGACCGATCTGCATGGTTCCTCCCAGGTGGTGAGTCACAACCCTCCACCAGATAGAAGAGAGCCAGCCTGGCCCCACGTCAAGGGCAGTGAGGGTCACCGTTTTGTCTGGTTCCTCTGCGGGCTCCCGGTCGCAGGCGGGCCAGGGCGAACGCCCCACACGAGAGCGCGCCCGCCGAGGGCGGGCGCGCTGCAGAGAGACGAGCAGGGGAGGGGAGGGCTACTCCTCGCCGCCCTCGGCCGCCTTGTAGGGCGGGTCGTGCTTCCAGGCCTTCTTGCGCTCCTTGCGCAGCTTGGGCTCGAAGCCGTCCTGACCGCGCTTGAAGAGCTCGAACTTGACCGGCAGCGAGCCCTCGTAGGTCGCGAACCCGTACTCGTCGCAGTCCGGGCAGCGGCCCGTGTCGCCGCAATACCAGCACTCGCTGGGGGTCTTGCCGAAGATCCCGCTCGAGCCGCTGCCCGAGCCCTGGCAATCCGGGCAGATCTTGTGGCCGCCGCAGCGCCAGCAGGGCGCCTCGAGGGCGTTGGTGTTCAGCAGCTTGCCCTTGAGCTTGCAGGAGGACTCGGCGCAAACGGCCAGGGTCGGATCGACCGCCTTCTTGCAGGAGGGGCAGATCATCTCCTCGTGGGCGCCCACGACCTCCACGGCGTCGCGGGCGATGATCGTGAAGTGCCGCTTGCAGTGGTGGCAGTGGTTCCGGCCCGCGGTCGCGGTCTTGCCGGTCTCGCGCTCGAGGGAGAAGGCGCCCACGCTGATCACCTTCTGGCAGTCCTCGTAGGGGCAGACGAAGGCCGGCTGCGCCATGACCGAGACGCTCTTGCTGTTCTCGACGCCGTTGCCCTCGGCCTCGCCGCCGTTGGTGTTGTAGGTCTGCTGGCAGGTGGGGCAGGTGCCGCTGCCGCCGTCCAGGAGGGTGTTGCAGGGCACATAGGGCCCGAACACGTCCTCGACCTCACCCGTGGCCATGGCCTCGGTGTTCACCTGCCGGTTGTTGAGCAGGATCATGTTGGGGCACACGAACTTGCCCTCGGGGATCGACACGGGCTTTTCCCGGGTGTCGCCGACCGTGGAGCCGAACTGGATTCGGGTGTCCACGGGCTCGAGGCCGCAGCCCGAGGCGAGCAGCACGCCCAGGCAGAGCGGCAGCAGGAAGCAGGTCGAAGTGAGCTTCGCCATAGGTCTCGATGCTCCAGGGTGATCCGTCGCGCGGGGGGACCACCACGTCGGCATGGTAGCGAGGGGGTCTACCCTGTCAAGTCGCTGGGACGCAAGCGGGTATAGTCGCGGTGTGGCGGCTCAGCACGACCCCCCAGACGAAGTCCTCGTCGAGCGCACCTTGAACGGGGACAAAGAGGCCTTCGGCCTGCTGGCCGAGCGCTACTTCCGGATGATCTCGGTGCTCGCCTACCAGAAGACGGGCCATCGCAGCGACGCGGAGGACATCGTGCAGGAGGCCTTCGTGCGGGCCTTCCGCGCGCTCCCGAGCCTGCGCGAGGGTCGCAAGTTCGCCTCCTGGATCTACAACATCACGCTCAAGCTCTGCATCGACTGGGGGCGGCGGCGGGAGCGCCGTGACGACACGATCCTCCTCGACGAGCAGGCCATGAGCGCTTCGCGCTCGGGGCGCCTCTCGCGCGTGCAGGAGCCCGTCGGGGCCGAGCTGGAGATGGTCGAAGAGCACGCGCGCGTCATCGACACGGTGGGCAGCCTGCCGGACAAGTATCGGGTCGTCATGACCCTGCGCTACGTGGAGAAGATGTCCTACAAGGAGATCGCGCAGCACCTCGGCGAGCCGACCGGGACGATCGCCAATCGTCTGCACCGCGCCATGAAGATGGTCCAGGACAAGCTGGGCACCCCGGAGAGTGCCTCGTGACCGTCGACGGCGAGACCCCAACCCCTGCAGCCGAGCCCAGCGCCGAGGAGCTCGAGGCCCTCGAGGCCCTCGAAGCAGAGATGGCCGGCATTCTCGGGCGGGCCTACTCCGACGCGGTCGACGTCATGGAGCCTGGGCGGATCGACGTGCTCCAGCGCGTGTCCCAGCAGGTCGATGCCGAGGGCGCGCGGATTCACCGCCGGAACCGGCGCCGCGCCCTGCGCGCGCTCTTCTATCTGTTCAACCTGGCCGCCGTGGTGCTGATCGTGATCGCCTACATGGGCAATCACATGGCGATCCAGGTGATGCGCCTCAACGCTCAGCGCCTCGCCACCCGCACCGAGCTGACCGCCTTGACGCGAGCCCTGGTCCGCTACGCGCAGGACCACCCGCAGGCCGAGCTCCCCGGCGACGAAGGGGCCCTGTGGGAGGCCCTCGAGGCGGGCTACTACCCCTTCAGTCCCCAGCGACGCCGAGAGGGTGAGTATCTGGACGACTTCGGCCAGCCTTACCGCTTTCGCTCCCAGCCCGGGCGCGCCCTGATCTACTCCGTCGGACCCAACGGGAAGGATGACGGAGGTGAAGGAGACGACGTGCGCGATCAGTGGGTGACCTTCGTCCGGTGACGGACGCGCCCCTTCCCCAGGGCGGGTCGCCAACGAGCGGGCCGCCGCCCGGCTCGTCCGCCTACGGCTGGCGCTCGGAGGAGGACTACTACCTGGCGCGCCTGGCGGTGCGGCTCGGCTTCATGAGCGAGGCCGAGGTCCCGCAGGCGCTGGCGCTCCAGGCCCAGATGCTCCAGGCCGGGCAGGCCCTGG